>CALKXN010000287.1 GCA_938003555.1 uncultured Robiginitomaculum sp.
GGGCGCGGTATATATGATTTCCGCGCCCCGTTAAGACAAGTTTGTGTGAGACAGTCGTGAGGGCCTAACCTGCCTCGCCGCGCAGACGGGCTGCAGCGCGTTTTGCGCCCAGAAGCGGCAGAACTTCATCCATAGACGGGCCGTGAGGTTGTCCCGTTAGCGCAAGGCGCAATGGCATGAACAATCCCCTGCCCTTGCGTCCGGTTTGCGTCTTTAGCTCGCCAACCCAAGCCCCCCAAGTCTGCCCGTCAATATCATCCGGCAAGCAATCAGCAGCCTGCGCGCAAAACTCTTTATCCTCATCGGCAATGGTGCCTGTCATCGGCGCATAGAGCGTTGTCGCCCATCCGGCAGACTCGCGGAACTTTTCGATATTAGCGCGAACAAGCATCCAAAACGGCTCGCCGTGATCTGCGCCAAGAGCCTCCAGACGCGGCTTGGCCAGCGCGTAAGGCATATCATGAAGGTAACGTGCATTCACCAAAGCCAGCTCTGCTTCGTCAAAACGCGCGGGAGCTCGCCCGATTTTATCAAATGAAAACTCTTCGATTAAAACGTCCAGTGACGGCTTGGCTTCGACCGGATCAGATGTTCCGATTTTGCCCAGCAATGATAATACTGCAATCGGCTCTAAGCCTTGGTCGCGCAATTGATCCATCGACAAGCTGCCAAGACGCTTGGACAAACTCTTGCCATCCGCGCCAACAAGCAGCGGCGTATGCGCAAATTGCGGAACAGGGCCGCCCAGTGCTTCGAAGATTTCAATCTGCGCGCCGCTATTGGTGACATGGTCTTCGCCGCGAATGACGTGGGTAATCTTAGCATCAATATCATCCACAACGCTCGGCAGAGTATAAAGAAATGAACCATCATCACGAATGAGAACAGGGTCAGAAATTGAACCTGTCTCAATGCTTTGATCTCCGCGCACGAGATCCGTCCAGCTTGCGCTGTTGCCGGAGAGTTTAAAGCGCCAATGCGGCTTGCGGCCCTGCGCTTCTAACGCCGCGCGCTCATCACCGGTTAGCTCTAGCGCGGCGCGGTTATAAATGGGCGGCTGTCCTTGAGCGCGGCGCAGCTTACGTTGTTTATCCAGTTCTTCAGGTGTCTCGTAACAGGCATATAAAAGGCCCATTTCGCGGAGTTTATCTGCCGCCCTTTCATAGCGATCAAAGCGGTCAGACTGATTGAACGTATCATCCCATGTCATACCGAGCCATGTCAGATCTTCTTTGAGGCCCGCTTCATACGCCTTGGTCGAGCGCTCCAAATCCGTGTCATCAATGCGCAGCACAAATTGACCGCCAAGTCCGCGCGCGAACAGAACATTCATCAAAGCGGTGCGGACATTACCGACATGGAGTTTACCCGTTGGAGAGGGCGCGAAACGTACAATAGGTGCGGTCATAATTTAGCTCTTTTGCGGGACGTGATCCCGATAACGGTTGGTAATAGGATAGCGGCGGTCACGGCCGAAATTCTTAGACCCGATTTTGACGCCGGGAGGGGCTTGTCGGCGCTTATACTCGTTGATGTAAAGCAGATTTTGTATGCGCGACACGACTTTCGGGTCATGGCCGCGCTCGATGATCTCTTCAACGGCTTCTTCATGCTCGATGAGGCCCATGAGAATATCATCCAGAACGGGATAAGGCGGCAAGCTGTCGCTGTCTTTTTGATCAGGGCGAAGCTCTGCGCTGGGCGGCTTTGTGATGATGCGCTCGGGGCACGGATGAGCCGCGCCAAGCAGGTCATCGGGCGTATGTTTATTGCGCCACCGCACGAGGCGGAACACCTCGGTTTTATAGACATCCTTAAGCGGATTATAGCCGCCGCACATATCGCCATAGAGCGTAGCATAGCCCACGGCCATCTCGCTCTTATTGCCTGTCGTGACCAGCATCGGTCCAAATTTATTGGATAGCGCCATCAGCGTGACCGCGCGGGCGCGCGATTGCAAATTTTCTTCGGCGGTGCTCGGCTCCATGCCTTCAAAATGACCCGAGAGCATTTGCGTAAACCCTTCAACGGCGGGCGCTATCGGGATGATGTCATATTTACAGCCCAGCGCGTCCGCGCAGGTTTTGGCATCCTCTAAGCTATCCGAGCTGGTATATTCATAAGGCAGCATCACGCACCAGACCCGATCCGGGCCGAGCGCGTCAACAGCAATGCTGGCTACAGCTGCGCTGTCGACGCCGCCGGACAAACCGAGGATAATTTGCTTAAATCCGTTTTTATTGACGTAATCCCCAAGCCCCAGACACATCGCGCGCCACTCAGCTTCATCACCCGTCAGCTGGTCTTCGAGCTTGGCCGCGCGGCACTGCCACCCGCCTTGGGTTTTTTCCCATGTTGCGATGTCATAATCTTCGACAAAGCTTTTAAGCGCCTGCACAATCGTGCCATCCGCGGCCATTGACCATGACGAGCCGTCAAAAACCAATTCATCCTGCCCGCCAATTTGGTTGACATAAATCAGCGGCAGGCCTTCATTGTGAACTTTAGCGCCCAGCGCTTGGGTGCGCTCGACATGGGCGGTGCGCCGCCACGGCGACCCATTTGGAGAAATAAGAATTTCCGCGCCGTGATCCGCCAAATGACTGGCCACGCCCTCTTGCCACAAATCTTCGCAGATCGGCAAACCAATTTTAATTCCCTTAAACTCAACTGGCTCCGGCAATGGTCCGCGCGTAAAAATACGTGCTTCGTCAAAGACCCCGTAATTGGGAAGGTGGTGCTTTTTACGCACATCCGTAATTTTACCGTCTCGCATAAAAAGCGCAGCATTATAGAGATGCCCATCATCCATCCACGGTAGGTTAAAAATCACCGCGGGACCGTCAGTTGTTAATTTCGCAAATTCTTTGGCGAGCGTCCGGCAGTCCTGCACAGCAGCGGGCTTTAAAACTAAATCTTCGGCTGGATAACCGATGATGAATTGCTCAGGCAAAACCAGAATATCTGCGCCGTCGGCTTTGGCGCGCGCAAAGGCCTCGCGCGCTTTAGCGATATTGGCCTCAAGAGCGCCGACTGTGGGATTTAATTGCGCCGAAGCGATTTTAAGCATGTGTGTCATGCAGAGTGTTTAACCGCCCCAATATGGGGCGGCAAGCGTAATACGCTGATATGGTGATATGGCTAAGCCTAGCTACGTGACGGGAATTGGCCCTGCATTACAACACAGTACCGAATGGTTGCGTAGGGCTGCATATTGTTCTGGGCCTGACGCAGTCCGGTGTTTTCCACGCCCACAACGCCTGTATTCATAAACCGGCCAGTTGGAGTGGCTGAATTATTATAAGCATTGCCACCGGTCACAGAAAATGTTGCCCCGACAGGCGACGTTGTATTTGGCGCCCCCGACAAGGTTTTAATTGCAGCGCGGTGCGTGTGATTTGCAAGATTCGTAGTTGCCGCGGTCGTTGTTTCAACGCCTGCGCGCTGCCCCAATCTGTAATCACTTAGCCCATTTCCGCGTCCTTGATGGATCGGGATACGGCTACGCAAATCAGGCAACGCAAATGTCGTGCGCCCATCGCCGCCATAGGTCGTCCCGTATAATGAAAACAGCGCAGTATTTTGGGCAATCGGCAATAAAGCGCCATTCGCCTCGGCTGTGCCGCGTGGACAAAATGTAAAACCCGACGGCGTGATCTGACCCAAAATCGGATTATCACCGGCCTGCGCAGGCGCAGCCGCGGTGAGTCCAATCGCAAGCGTCGCGCAAACAACGGCGGAGGAAAGAAGGAGTGTTTTAATAGACATATTCATTTCTCTTTCTAATTTCTTGATGGGAAGACGCCCTGAAGCGAAACGCAGTATCGAATGGTCAAGCTGGGCTGCATGTTATTTTGCGCTTGCCCTAAGCCCGTGCTTTCAACGCCAACGGCTCCAGCATTCATAAACCGTCCAGTTGGCGTCGCGCTGTTATTATAGGCAGGGCCGGCTTGAACACCGAATGTAGCGCCTACAGGAGAATTCGTATTTGGCGCGCCGGATAATGTGCGAATCCCTGCCGCATGACTATGAGGTGGCATTTGAGC
>CALKXN010000288.1 GCA_938003555.1 uncultured Robiginitomaculum sp.
GCGGGCTTCACGTAGCGCGTCGGGCGCGGCGCCAATGCGATGCACCGCGACATATCCCTCCTCGCCCTGTGTCAGCAGCACGCCATGGCTGCGCGCGAAACTATAGGTGAGGCGCGGCAAAGGCGCGGCCATGTCAGCACGATTATGCGCCGCAATGTCCATTATGGATCAATCGCCATGTCTAGCTTCGCTGTTCCGTCTTCGGAGTTTTGAGATTGATATTCCCGCATCGTCCGAAGGCGCTCTTGGGTGATCGGGCGGGCGTCCTCGGCGTTACGAATAATCGTCGGACGAAGAAAAACCATTAAATTGGTTTTAACCCGCGACTTACCACGGGACTGGAACAGGCGCCCAATGACGGGAGCATCGCCAAGAAGCGGCACTTTATCAATATCAAGCTGCTCATCATCCTGAATGAGACCGCCCAAAACTATGACCTCGCCATCATTGGCCAAAACCGTTGTTGAAATTTCGCGTTTATTTAAAACAAAATCCGTCGATACACCAGTAAGCGCGCCGGAAATTGAGGACACTTCTTGGCTGATCGTTAGGCGAACAACATCGCCTTCGCTAATTTGCGGCAGCACTTCAAGTTTGATGCCGACATCTTGGCGCTCAAATGTGCGGAAGGGGTTAAGGTTGTTCCCGCCAAGGCTTTCCCCTGTCGTGATTGGGATTTCTTGACCCACCAAAAACGTCGCCGGAACATTATCCATTGTCGTGACAAAGGGCGTGGACAGGACATTAGAATTATCATCCGTTTCGACAGCGTTTAGCACAACAGAAAATAATGTATTTCCGGATAGCCCTGCGCCGCCTAAAATCCCGCCATCTAGTCCGAACAGGCTATTGAGCGCCGCGCTTGGAATATTAGCATTGGTCGCGCCGTCTGTGCCTGCCGTTGCCACAGCTCCGGTGAGGGATAAAATATTAGGCGCTTGGCGGGAGTAATTTGTTCCAACAAAAGGCACCGAATTGCCATTGGCTCCGGCCAGCGCAAATTGCAGGCCGAGGTCTTTGGTGGCCGTATCTGAGACTTCGACGATAATTGCTTCGACTAAAACTTGCGGGCGGCGCTGATCAAGGCGGCGAATGACGCCGCTTAGCGCTTGCTGCGTTTCGCCAGAGGCGCTGATGATGATAGAATTGCTCTCCACATCAAAAGCGACAGTCGGTGAAGGCTGTCCTTCGATATTATAGCTCGGGAGTAATTTTTCTAGAATCTTCGCAATTTGTTCGCCGTCAGCAAAGCGCAGACTAATGACGCTGACTGCGCCGCGCGGCGTGATTCCGCCGCGATCCATTTGCGAGATAATCGGGCGAAGGCGGGCAATATCGGCGGTGGTGCCCTCCAGGATAAGGCTATTATTTCCAGGAATCGCGATGGCGCGATATGATCCGCGCGGGCCAGCGATTTTGTTAATCGCGTCTTCGGCGTCCAGCGCGCTAATTTGCGACAGCTGCACCGTCTCCATGACTTTACCATCAGTATCCATGGCCGAAACAATCTCGCGGGCCTTGCGTAGATTTTCCGGAAAATCAGTCACAACAATAATATTGCCGCCCGACGTGGCCGTCAAAACGCCTTGGCTGTGCATGACGGGTTTAATCAATTTCGCGGCTTCGGCGGCGTCAACATAATTGAGACGAATAATCGTTGTCGCGAGCGTCCCATTATAGCCGCTATTTTGAACGAAAGGCGCGTCTTGGGCTGCGCCTTGCAGCAGCGTGATGCGATACTCCCCCGTCGCGGTGCGCGTGACCGCATAGCCATGCAATCGCATAACATCTTTGAACACCGCAAAAACTTCGGCTTTGGACAAGTTCTGCTCGGAACTTATCGTGACTTTGCCTTGGACGCGCGGATCCACCAAAAATGTCTTTCCGGTGACAACCGAAACATCATCAATAAAGGCGCGAATATCGGCCTGCTGCATTGTGATTAAATGGCCGCCATTTTGCGCCATGACGGGCGCGGCCGTCACAAATAGGCTGGCTGCGGTGAAGGCCGCGCCAAAGGCAAGATGTTTCAGACTCTGTTTCATTTCACTATGTCCCTGCAAAGCCGCCTATAAAGTTACGAATGTAAGTTCACCCGACACTCACGTTTATCACACCTACTCTAAGGTGCAAGTTACACCACGCCCACATAGAGCATGCAAGGCTTGCCGCAAAGAGCGGCCTAAGATAGGTGTTTACCCATGACAGCGGTAATCGATTTAAATGCAGATTTAGGCGAAGCGGAAAGCCCGCAAGGCCGCGCATGGGAGCGTGAAATTCTCTCCTATGTCAGCAGCGCCAATCTGGCCTGCGGCGGTCATGCCGGAAGCCTTGAGATTATGGCCGAGATGTGCGCGCTATCCAAAGCGCGCGGCGTCGCCATTGGCGCGCATCCCGCCTATCCGGATCGTGAAAATTTTGGCCGTATCTCTAAACAGCTTGGCGTAGATATAAGCGCGCGAGATTTATCCAATGCCCTGATGTCGCAAATCGTCACCCTCTCTGAAATTGCATATGATGCGGATCATCCCATCACCTATGTCAAACCCCATGGCGCGCTCTATAATGACACGGCCCGCCAGCCCGCTTTGGCCAAGCTCATCTGTGACGTGGTTTTTGAGATTGATCCCAAACTGGCCGTTATGGGCTTTCCGGGCGGGCATATACAGGCCAGCGCAAAGCAAGCGGGGCTGCGCTTTATTGGCGAGGCCTTTATTGACCGCGCCTATAGAGATGACGGAACGCTTGTCCCGCGCGGGCAAGACGGCGCGGTTCTTCGCGGCCAGACGGATCGCCTCTCACAGCTGGACAGCCTTGTTTTTGACCGCCGCGTTAAAACCCATAACGGCGAATATATTGATATTGCCCCGGCCTCATTATGCCTGCACGGCGATAGCGCAGGCGCGCTTGAAACGGCCAAAGCGGCGCGCGCCTTACTGGATCAACGCGGCGTAAAGGTCACCTGCGCGCAATGACCCCGTATCGCCTTATGTCATATGGGGATGACGCGCTGCTGGTGGATTTCAAAGAAGATCAAAGCACGGCGCTCGCTGGATATGTCGCGCAGCTTCGTGAGACACAATTATTCTCTGACGTCATCCCCGCTTACCGCTCAATCACAGTGCAATTTAATCCCGAAAGCGTCAGTGAAAAGCGTGTGCGTGATGTCATAACGCAAGCCCTCGCAAACCCGGTTGCGCTCTCGCCCGGCCCCGTCATTGAGGTGCCTGTCTATTATAATGGCGCGGATTTACGCAGCGCGGCCAAAAGCTTGAACCTCACGCCCAAGGCGCTGATGACAGCCCATAGCGCGCCGATTTACGGTGTGGCCTTTTTAGGGTTTTTGCCCGGTTTTACATTTCTCTCGGGCCTGCCCGATGCGCTGGCCTTGCCGCGCTTAGACACGCCGCGCTTGCGGGTGAAACCGGGCAGTGTTGGCATTGCCGGCAACCAAACCGGGATTTACGCCCTGCCCAGTCCCGGCGGCTGGCAGCTATTGGGACGCACGCCGTGGCGGCTGTTTAATCCGGATGCCAAAGCGCCCTTTCGGTTCAAGGCTGCAGATCGCCTTAAATTCATGCCCATTTCAAAGGCTGAATTTGACGCCCTCTCCGAGCATGATCAATGATCAGAGCCGAAATTCAAATCATCCGCCCCGGTCTGCAAACGACGATACAGGATTTTGGCCGCGCGGGGCTTCGTCATCAAGGCGTCCCAGCCAGCGGAGCCGCTGATCCGCGCGCGATGATTAACGCCAATCGCTGCGCGGGCGTCGATGACGGCGCGGCAGTTTTTGAATTTACATTAAGCGGCCCAACTCTGCGCGTGACGGTCGATACGGGTTTTGCAGTGGCCGGCGCGCCCTGCGAAATCAAACTCAATGGCCGCCATGTCAGCGCGTTTAAAGGCCATCTAGCCAAAGCCGGAAGCCTGATCGAAATTGGCCGTATCACGCAGGGCGCGCGCGGCTATGTCGCCTTTGACCGCGCCATCGCCGCGCGCGAATTTGGCGGATCAAAATCAACACATATCTATTCCGGCATCGGGGGTCACAAAGGCCGGGCGCTGGAGAAACATGACCGCATCGCGCTTGGCCCGCGCGGCGGCGGCGGCCTGTCGCGCGAAGACGCGCTTCGCATTTTAACACCGCAAATTTTGCGCATCGTCCCGGGTCCGGAATTTGATCGTCTCACCAAAGCCTCTCAAGACCTCCTCACGCGCAATAAGTTTATCGCAGGGCCGCAAACTGACCGTATGGGCACGCGCCTCATGGGTGATAAACTCAGTTTAAAATCCACAACAAAACAAATGGTCAGCAGCGCGCTTTTGCCTGGAACATTACAGCTCCCGGCAGGCGGACAAATCGTTTTATCTCTTGTAGATAGTCACTGCACTGGCGGCTATGTCCGCGCCGCCCGTATCATCCGCCGCGACCTTCCCTTAACCGGACAAATCAAACCCGGCGCCCCCATCTGGTTTCGCTGGGCGCGGGAGCGTGATGTTTAGGGGAGGCTCCATAATTGATCGCGACTGAACAGTCAGTTGAAAAGAACGGCTATGTCACAGCGACATCGTCCGAAATGTTAGATTATTTTAAAACGAAACGCCGCAAAAATGACGACGGTTGATTTCTCTACTGACGCGCGAGAGGATTTATATCGTATTTGGAATTACGGCAGAGATAATTGGGGCGCCAAAGCCGCTGATCAATATTATATGCGCAAACATGATGGCGTAAAAATAATGGCCGTAATTGGCCGTCAAGATTTAACGCTGCGCCTATAGTCTCTTTAAAGCGCCGCGCTGGCTGCGCCGTAAAGCGCTGTGAAATTGGCCATGATGATTTTGACGGGAATGTCTTGGACAAACCAGCTGCCTGCGCCGCGGCTTCGGAAATGAGATTTAAAATCACTGTCGTCTATGAAAGGCGCGATGTGGCGCGACACGCCGCCGCCAACACAGACCCCGCCTGCTGCGCCAAGGCCCAGCGCAACATTTCCGGCATAGCCGCCAAGGATGTTACAGAACACATCAATGCATTTTCGCGCCGCGCCGGTTTCATCGGCCAAGCCCGCATCGATAATTTCAGTTTCTTTCTGGCACACCGGAGCTTCGTCCCAAATTTCACAAAGCGCGAGATAGAGACGTAAAAATCCCGGGCCGGACAAAATGGTTTCAAAGCTGACATAAATCAGATCGCGCGAGAGTACGCGCAGCACTTCGCGCTGCGTGTGGGTTTGCGGTGAAAATCCGATATGGCCGCCTTCGGTCGCGATAACTTGACGCTCGCGCAGGTTTTGCCCCGGCAGTGGCGGCAAGACGCAAGATAGGCCAAGTCCGGTTCCGGGGCCCAGCACAGCAATATTTTTTGTGCGGTCAAATCCCCCGGGAATCACGGTCTGAAACCCATCATCGGGAATGACCATCGCGCCGCGCGCAAGCGCGACAAAGTCATTCATGACGACCGCTTCGTCAAATGCGAACTGATCACATAATTTGCCTTCGCTGACAATCCATTCCGTATTGGTCATGCGGATTTCATCATCAAATTTCGGGCCGGCAAAGGCAAAGCTGGCGCGGCGCGGGCGCTCTTTCACACTGTCCAAATAGGTTGTGACAGCAGCGTCGAAATTGGCAAAGTTTTTGACGGGATGTCGCTCGGATTTATGCAAAGCGATCGCACCATTTTTCGTGCGCTCAGCCAGCGCAAATCGCACATTTGTGCCGCCAATATCCCCGACGAGAACAGCATCTTTTATCGGCATTAATTTGGGGCTTTCGTCATATCGCGCGTTTGCAGCGGCGCGTCTTCGAGCGTGCCTAGAACTGTCGCGCCTTCTTCGGCGCTACTGACGACGCGGCGAAGGGCGGCAAACATATTCATACCCAAAGCCGCGCGGGTTCTAAATTGCGGCGCGGTCGCCAGCGGACGGGCGGCAAATTCGCTCGCCTCGACCTCAACATTGAGCGTTCCGGCGGCGCAGTCTAGATGCACCATATCGCCATTAATCACGCGGCCAATCGGGCCGCCATGCAGAGCTTCGGGGCAGATATGAATCGCAGACGGCACTTTGCCCGATGCCCCGGACATACGGCCATCTGTGACCAGCGCCACTTTGAAGCCTTTATCCTGAAGCGTCCCTAAAATCGGGGTAAGCTTATGAAGCTCCGGCATGCCATTGGCGGCGGGGCCTTGGAAGCGGATAATGGCGATGAAATCTTTTTCGCATTTTCCGGCTTTAAAAGCCTCGACCAAATCATTTTGATCGTCAAACACCATGGCGGGCGCGCTGACTTTTTGGTGTGTAGACTTCACCGCAGAAACTTTAGATACGGCGCGGCCAATATTGCCTTTAATCAGGGATAATCCGCCATCAGCGCGAAACGGCTTATCGGCGTGGGATAAAATATCTTGATCAAGGCTTTGCGTCGGCGCGTCGCGGTAAACCATGTCATCGCCGTCCAAAACAGGTTCTTGGGTATAGCGCGCCATACCGCCTTCGCCGGCAATGGTTTTAACATCGTCATGCAGAAAGCCTTCGGAAAGCATTTCCGTAATAAGATAGCCCATGCCGCCAGCGGCGTGGAAATGGTTTACATCGGCCAGACCATTAGGATAGATTTTACAAATCAGCGGAACCGCTTTGGAAATATCCGACAGATCATCCCAGTTAATGAGGATGCCTGCCGCGCGGGCAATGGCAATGATATGGATGGCCAAATTGGTCGACCCGCCCGTCGCCATGAGGCCTGCCATGCCGTTCACAACCGCTTTTTCATCAACGATATATGCGGGCGGCGTATAGTCATTGCCCAGCGCGGTAATCTGCGCCGCGCGGGCCACCCCCGCCTCAGTCAGCGCGTCGCGCAGCGGCGTATTTGGATTCACAAATGAACTGCCCGGGAGCTGCAATCCCATAATTTCCATCAACATTTGATTGGAATTTGCTGTGCCGTAAAATGTGCATGTACCTGCGCTGTGATAGCTCTCGGCTTCGGCCTTTAAGAGAACATCACGGCCGACCTTACCTTGGGCAAATTCTTGGCGGATGCGCGCTTTTTCGGAGTTAGGCAAGCCTGATGTCATGGGGCCAGCGGGAATAAAGACGGCCGGAATCCAGCCAAAGCGCAGCGCCGCCATAATCAGGCCGGGAACGATTTTATCGCACACCCCTAAATATAAAGCCGCATCAAACATATCATGGGACAGGCCCACCGCCGCGCTCATCGCGATGACGTCACGCGAAAAGAGCGACAACTCCATGCCGTCTTGGCCTTGGGTGACGCCGTCGCACATGGCGGGAACGCCGCCGGCCACTTGGGCGACCGCGCCAGCTTTGCGCGCCGCTTTGCGGATAATTTCGGGATAATGCTCAAATGGCTGATGGGCCGAAAGCATGTCATTATAAGCCGTGATGATGCCGATATTGGGCCAGCTTGCGCCAAATAATTGGGTCTTGTCATGCACAGGACAGGCCGCGCTGGCATGGGCCAAATTCCCTTCGGTGAGGCGCACGCGCCGCGCGCCATCGCGCATTTGCGATTCAACAGCGTCCAAATAGGATTTACGCGTTTGGGCGGAGCGCTTGATGATGCGCGCCGTGACGTCGGCAAGTGTTGGGTTTAGGCTCATAATTAATCACACATTAGAACAGTAAGACGTGAACCGCCATCCAATAAAGCACGCACAGGCGCGTCCATCTCATCTTTATCCAGAGCGGCCGTGAACACGTCACGTTTTGCCTCGCCCGGAATAAATAATATTATATTTCGCGAACTGATAACGGCAGGCCGCGTTAGCGTAATCCGCTCCGGGAAGTCCCCGGCGCCGGGGCAGCCCTTGGCCATTGCAGCCATCGCAATGGCTGCCGCATTTATGTCCAATGCCGCCTCAAGATCGGGACTATCCGGGAACCAACTCGCCGTGTGGCCATCCGTCCCCATCCCCATGACCGTCACGTCAAAGGGCGGTGTTAACTCGGCGTAAAAACTGGAAATTACAGATGCGCCTTGCAGGGCCGTTTCATGGTCCGTGACCATAGGCATAAGATGCGCGCTGGCGG
>CALKXN010000289.1 GCA_938003555.1 uncultured Robiginitomaculum sp.
GATGAGTGCGAGGCGACAGTGGAATTAATGCGTAAAAAATTGGGGTCGCGCGCGAGCAAATTCATGCTGACATTCCAGTCGCGTTTCGGCCCGAAAGCTTGGCTACAACCTTACACGGATAAGACGCTCGAAGCCTTAGCCGAAGAGGGGCAAACCAAAGTGCTCTGTATTACGCCGGGCTTTGCTGCAGATTGTCTTGAGACCCTTGAAGAGATCGCGATTGAGGCGAAACATGATTTCATGGAGGCGGGGGGGACGCATTTTGATATGGTGCCGTGCCTGAATGCCCAAGAGGATCATTGCGCCATGCTTGCAGATATTGCGCGGCGCGAATTGCTAATTGGTTGGGAGGGACTGACTGATTAAATTTGTCATAGCTTGTCCAGATAAGTCTCTGAATTTATTTGAATTTATACTTATGTCTGAAAGCTCTTGGTAAGCGGTTTGGCGGCTTTTTAAAAGCTTGGGGTAGCTCTCTCTCATCGCAGATTTTGCATCTTGAGAGGGGCCTTGCGTAAACTGCATGTCCCAAATGAGCGGTTTGGGATTGTTAAAAAACAAGTGTTCTAACCGAGCGAAGTCACTTTTCTGCGCTGCAATATGAACCACCAATGCGCGCTGCTTTAGCGTCTTCAAGGCGGCATCGTGGCAATATATTACGCTTCCGGTTAGATCGTATACCCCGCCTGTTTCTCGCGCGAGGCTTTGCGCTAAAATATCGTCCTCACGCTGAATATAGGTCTTAGCTCGAGATTTATGATCGGGATGGTCGGGGTAATGCATCCAATCTGCGAGGGCTTGCATATCCGCCAGCCCGAGCGCCTCTCCAATACGCGCGTCATTATCAATAATGGGAAGTCCATGCGCTTTATTGATCGCGCGGCTGGCATAGCTTTTGCCGATATTGGACATACCGACAAAGGCAAGCTTCAAAGTGCCTGCGTTAAGCGCAGAGTCATATGCGGCGCGGCTTAATATCATGCGTCAACAGAGGCCAACACGCCCTTAAGCGCAAGCAAGTTTGGCTCCATTTCTGTGATGAGTTGACTCTTTTTCATCAGTTTAGAAAGCGCTTTGGGCATTTTGATGTCGTCGCGGATAATCCGCTCAACATCTGTTTTAAACTTCCCGGGGTGAGCCGTGGCGACCGTAATTTGGGTGAAGTCTATATCGACGTCTTCGCGAAATGCCTCAATGGCTAAGTGACCGACAGCCGTATGCGGGCACATCACATATCCTGTGGTGTTGAAATAGCGGCGCATGTGGCGCGCTGTATCTTCGTCGCTAAAGCTCGCGCCCCATACGGATTTACGGATGTCGTCTAAATTACCGTCAAAAAGCTCTAAGATACGCGGGAAATTGTTCGGGCGGCCAATATCCATGGCGTTAGACAATGTCGGCACGGATGGACGCGGGGTATATTCACCGCTTTTAAGGTAATCAATGAAGGGGTCGTTGGAATTATGGCCAACAACAAAGCGGTCAATCGGCGCGCCCATTTTCTTGGCGATAAGGCCGCCGGTCAGGTTGCCTAGATTCCCAGAAGGAATAGAAAAAACGAGAGGCCGCATCGGATAGGCTGCTTTAGCTTGTAGGCTCGCCCAGACATAATAGAAGCTTTGCGGGACAACGCGGCCCACATTGATTGAATTGGCGCTCATCAGCTTATGCCGAGCCGTCATGGTTTCATCGGCAAAGGCGGCTTTAACAAGGGCTTGGCAATCATCAAAGCTGCCTGTGACGCGCAGGGCGTGGACATTACTATTTGCGCCCATCGTGGTCAGTTGCTGCTCTTGAATGTCCGAAACACCGCCTTCGGGATAGAGAATAAACACTTTCGTTCCGCGTTGATTGAGAAAACTATACCCAATCGCGCCGCCCGTATCGCCAGATGTGGCCACTAATATCGTGCGGCTGTCACCATCCTCCATAAGGCGCGATACGCTGCGCCCCATAAAGCGCGCGGCAAAGTCTTTAAAGGCAAGGGTTGGACCGTGAAAGAGCTCTAAGAAAAAGTCATTTTTTGGCTCCGGCATGGCCGGGTCGAGGGCGTAGCCATCGGCTGTGACCATTGGGACAGGGAAGTCGTAAGCGTCTTCACAAATTTCCGTTAAGTCCTCATCCGAAAACCGCTCATCAACAAAGTGACGCGCCAGTTTCGCTGCGCAGGCCCAAAACGGCAGCGCGCCCATCTCGGCTTGCTGCGCGGGGGTAAATTTTGGAATAACACTTGGCATATAGAGCCCGCCATCCGGCGCGAGACTGGAGAGTAGAGCGTCCCCAAAGCGGGCCGTGAGTTTAGGGTCTGAATGTGAGTAATAATGCATAATATATCGCCTGATTAATGGCGCTGTCTTAATGATTTTGGGCGCAATCTCAAGCGATATGCCGCTTAAGAGCGCACAAGGCGGGCCAAAATGTTGACCATTGTGGCGTGAGCCTTGCCTTGCCCAATATTCGTGATCTTGTGCGGGCGATCCGCGCGGTAACGTAATGTCTCTCCTGCGGCGCCTTCAAAACGCTCTCCGTCGACCTCGACGGCCAGATGTCCGGAAATAATTGACAAGTTTTCAACCGACCCCTCTGGATGCGGGGAGCTTTCTAAAACGCCGCCAGGCAGGGCCGTGAAATCATACCACTGCACAAATTCGACTGTGTCGATACTGCCGAGGATTTGAAGCGTCACAAGGCCATCATCACTGGTGAGTTTGGGAATGTCCTTTTTGCGGGCATGCTCAACTAATGCGCTTGTATCTTCGGGCGCGTCATTAGCTGCAGATAAGACAGCTTCAACTGTTGTGCCAAGCGCGACGGAGAGGCGGGTAATTGTGGCCAGTGTCGGGTTGCTCTCATTCTTCTCAATTTTGGAAATCAAGCTTTTAGCCACGCCGGATTGCTCTGAAAGCTCACCTAATGACAAATCGCCCGCTTGACGCAGGCGCGATATTGTCGAGCCAAATTGCGCGCCAATGGCGTCACAGGCCGCGTCATTTGTCCGTTTTAACTTTGTCATTGGCTCACTTCACGAAACTATGATTTAAAAACAGGAATTACCCCTTTAAAACCCGTCATCGTTCTATATATAGAACACTCGTTTGATAACAAGTCCTCATTATTGAGGCGATTGGAGCGCAGATGCGTTACTTGCCAGTACATGTCGATACACAGGGCGGCCGCATTGTCATCATTGGCGGCGAGGGCGCAGCTGAGGCGAAATTGCGCACGTTGATAAAAACAGACGCTCAGCTTGATGTGATTGCCCCGGCCATTGGTGATGAAATAGCGCGCTGGGCAGAGCGGGGTATTGTGACCCATTATGCCCGCGACTTTATAGAGACAGATTTAGACGGCGCGCTGCTGATTTATGCCGCAACCGAAGATGACGTTGAAAATGGCCGCATAGCCGATATGGCGCGTGCCAAAGGCTTGCTGGCTAATGCGGCCGACTATAAAGATGCGTGCAGCTTCATAACGCCAGCTTTAGTCGATCGCTCGCCGGTTACAATTTCTATCGGGACATCCGGAACTTCGCCCGGTCTTGCTCGCGCAATTAAAGCGGATTTGGAAACGCGTCTACCGTCAACGCTGGGTAATTTAGCCTTACACATCAACCAATTACGTGTCAAAGTTAAATCAATATATCCCGATTTAGCCGCGCGGCAACGCTTTTGGGCGGCAATATTTGGTGCTAAGGATTTGAATGCGCAATTGCGCCTATCCGAGCCTGCGCTTACCGAAGCCGTAGAGGCAGCGCTTGGGGGCGGGCAGGCTGCTAAAGGCGGGCAAATCAGCCTTGTCGGCGCGGGGCCGGGCAATCCCGACTTGCTCACCCATCAGGCGCGCCAAAAGCTGCACAGCGCAGATGTCATCATATATGACCGCCTTGTCAGTCAGGGTGTTTTGGATTTTGGCCGCCGCGAAGCCGAATATATCTATGTGGGTAAAGAGGCCGGAGGCGTCTCGACCCCGCAAGAGAAAATCAACAGCTTAATTGTCGAAAAGGCCCAAGAAGGGTTATCCGTTGTGCGCCTTAAAGGCGGCGACCCGCTTATATTTGGCCGCGCCGATGAGGAGTTAAACGCGGCGCGTGAGGCGGGAATCACTGTGGATATATGCCCCGGCATTACCTCTGCCGCCGCCGCCGCCGCCGCAATTGGGCAATCGCTAACGTCACGCGGGATCAATAAATCTATTACTTACATGACGGGGCATGATGCCAAAGGCTTTGCCGAGCAGGATTGGGCGCGTTTTGCCGCCCCCGGCGCGCGCGCGGCCATTTATATGGGCATTGGGGCGTCTCGCTTTATTCAGGGGCGACTATTGATGCATGGCGCGGCAGAAAATACGCCTGTTACGATTGTAGAAAATGCCTCCCGCCCGGAGCAAATTATTATCGCGACAACAGTTGGTGATCTACCCGATGATTTACAGCGCGGCGGTATTACAGGCCCAGCCGTTTTGCTTCTGGGTTTCACGCCCGCCGAAGCCGTTACACTTTCAAACCTACACGAGGCCGCATCATGAGCAGTTTAAAACACAAGGGTAAGGGCCCGCAGGTCATGACCGCCAATGGTCTGCGCAAAGGCCCTGCCGTCTATATGCGCGATGATTATAGCTGGAGCACAGTCTATAGCGAGGCGCTTCAAACTGAAGACGAGGCCATCATCACGGCGATGGACAAGGCCGCACAATCGGCTAGCGAGGCGAACTTAATTGTTGGTGCCTATTTCATAGATGTTGACCCCGCGACAGGCGAGCCTGCGCGCTACCGTGAGCGCTTTCGGATGAACGGCCCGAGCTTTGACCCCGGCCGCCCGACACATATTGAACATGCCGAAAAAACCGGCCCCATCCATTTAAGCGAGACCTAATATGTACCGCTATGACGAGTTTGATACTCAATTTGTAAAATCACGCACCGCGCAATTCCGTGAACAGGTCGTTCGCCG
>CALKXN010000290.1 GCA_938003555.1 uncultured Robiginitomaculum sp.
AATAGATCCCTGCCTTCGCAGGGATGAGCGGGGTCCGACAGAGCCAAGCCGTCGCAGAGAGGATTATGAAAGAGAGAAAATCGCAATATATATCCCCGTTTAAAACAGGGATAGTTTTAAAATTCGTCTCAACCTAACGGCTTTGTTTGAAACAGTTTCACTTTTAATCCGCCGTGGGCGATGGGCGCGCGTGTTGGCTCCCATGGTAGTTTTGTGGACTCGGCCAGCATCGTGTCTGCGGTGATCATCCCCATGCGCCAGCCTTCAAAGCGGTCGCGCATGATCTCACCAAAGGCATGATAAAGCGAGAAGAGTTCTTTCTTATTCCCAATGCGTGACCCGTAAGGTGGATTGACGATAACCAATCCCGGCGGGCCTTCGGGGCGTTTAATATTGGATATGGCTAGCGGCTCAAAATTGCAGATTTTATCGACGCCTGCGCGCTTTGCATTGGCTTTGGCAAAACCGATCACTTTTTCATTTCGGTCAGAGCCGTAAAATTTAGGTAGATTTGACCGCGCCGGATGAGCCTCGTCCCAATCGCGTTTGATTTGGGCCACTGCGGGCGCGTTAAATGTCGTCAGATGCTCAAAGGCAAAGCGGCGATTACGCCCCGCCATTATGCCGCTGGCCATTTGAGCGGCTTCGATCAAGAATGTCCCTGAGCCGCACATCGGGTCAATCACGGTTTCATTGCCCGTATATCCGCAAGCGCGTAGCAGGTTTGCCGCCATTGTTTCGCGCAGCGGCGCTTTGCCCATCGCGTGTTTATAGCCGCGTTTATGAAGGCCGTCGCCGGATGTATCAACGGACAAAACGATGGTATCATTTTGTATGCGGGCTTTAATGACGACTTGCGCTTCATCTGCGGAGGCGGCGATTTTAGCGTCGCATTGCGCCGTGATCGCGCGCTCAAGCCGCTCAGCGGCGGCATCGGCGTGGTAGATTTTGTTGCGCTTTCCCGTGACGACTTCGACCTTAATGTTCAGGCCGGGGGTAAGAATGTCGCTCCACGGAAATTTTTGCGCCCGTTTATCAAGTTGTGCCAGATGCAAGACTCGAAATTGCCCGATGCGCACAAGCACCTTGGAGGCCCCGCGAAAGATGAGATTTGCGCGCCATACATCAGACCAATCGCCCCAAAAGGTCACGCCGCCGCCAACGGTCTTGGCGTTTTTATACCCTGCCGCAATCGCTTCGGCGCGAAGATAATATTCAAGGCCCGGCGCAGTGCCGAGGAAGATTTCAAATTTTGTCGCGCTGTTCATTGGCGGTCTATTTCAACTTTACGCCATAATGTCCAACGCTATTACATGAGACAGGCTCGCGCCTGTAAATAAAGGGCATGCAGATATTCACGGCTGCTATGGCTTGCGCAATAAACTGAACGGGCGCATAGCGCGGTCATGCGAAACCCAACTGGAATACAGCGCTTATCTGATGCCAAGCTTCCTATGCCCGTTTGGGAATTTGTCTGCATGGTTGCGTGTATGATCGCGCTTAACGCGCTGGCGATTGATATTATGCTGCCTGCGCTCGGAGAAATCGGGGATCATTTTAATCTTGAAAAAGAGAACCACCAGCAATTTGTGCTTTATGCTTACATAATTGGTTTCGGCGCGCCGCAGCTTGTTTTTGGCCCAATCAGTGACCGTTTTGGTCGTAAGGCTTTGCTTAATTTGTGCTTGGTTGGGTATGCGATTGCGGGATTTGCTTGCATGGCCGCGCCGACATTTGGGCTATTGCTCCTGGCCAGATTTACGCAGGGCGTATTTGCATCCGGCGTGCGCGTTATTGGCGTTTCGGTCGTGCGTGACCTCATGTCCGGGCGGGCAATGGCCAAGGTCATGTCCCTTGTGATGACCGTCTTCATGATTGTGCCGATCATTGCTCCGGCGATGGGGCAGGGCATAATGAAATTTGCGGATTGGCACTGGACATTTGGGGTGACGGCATTGGGCGCTATGGCCCTTATGGCGTGGACGCATTTTCGTCTGCCGGAAACATTGCCTTATGACCAGCGCCAAGAGCTTAGCCTTGGCAAGGTCAAAAACAGTTTCTGGACCGTCTTAAGCACGCGCGTGACCTGCGGTTATATGGTGGCCAGTGGCGTGATCTTTGGATCTTTATTCTCTTTCATCGCGGCCAGCGAGCAAATTTTTGACGATGTCTTTGACCGCGGCGAACACTTTGCATTGTGGTTTGCAATCATCGCCGGAACATTAGCGCTCTCAAACTTTACAAATTCGCGTATCGTCGAACGCTTAGGCATGCGCCGCGTCAGTCATACAGTGCTTGTTTTATTTATACTGCTGTCCGCCCTAACCGTGATCGTGATGGCATATGTTGGGCCAGTATTTTATATCTTCTTGCCTCTGTTCAGTTTGGTGTTTGGATGTTTTGGCATGATGGGCGCAAATTTTTCGGCTCTGGCGATGGAGGCTCAAGGGAAAATTGCAGGGACAGCCAGCGCGGTATATGGCTTTTTCACCACAACCGTTGCAGCCGGTTTTGGCTATTTAGTCTCCAGTCAATTTAACGGCAGTGTTGTGCCGATGATGTTTGGATTTGTAGGCCTGGGAATGCTGTCATTGGCTATTATTACCTATACCGAAAAGGGCAAACTCTTCGGTATAGGCGAAGGTAAAGACGGTTCGGCTTAATCGAGCTTATAATCTTTATATTGAATTTTAAGCTCACGTTTTAGGATTTTACCTGTCGCGCCAAGTGGCAAAGCTTCGACAAATTCAATCGCATCCGGTAGCCACCATTTTGCGCATTTTGCGGCGATGCACTTTTTGATTTCGTCCTTATCCGGCGTTTTGCCCGGGACAGGCTGCACGATCAGCATGGGACGTTCTTGCCATTTCTCGTGGCGCACGCCGATACAGGCGGCCATCGCCACATCAGGGTGATCAGAGGCCGCGTTTTCAACTTCGATAGAACTGACCCACTCGCCGCCGGATTTAATAACATCTTT
>CALKXN010000291.1 GCA_938003555.1 uncultured Robiginitomaculum sp.
GCACACACATCAAAGGCACTTGATGGTTCGGTTGGTCTGCCCTTGTCGTTTGGAGGGGTGAACTCTGTTTTGATTTCGAAATGGTCGCTATGCGGAGATTCTTAGGTTGTCATGAAGTAATCAATACATGCCCATACGTGCATAATGGGATAACCTAGATATACCCTTTTTGACTTTTATGGAGCATTCATATATACTCTATGAAGAAGTTAAAGAGCAGGTATTAATACCCATGGTCAGTGTTAAAGACACAGCAATCAGGCAATATGCCCGTCAGCTTGATGGGGCGGCGCAGCAATTTGCTGGGTTGTCCAAGCCCAAGGAAGGCTGGATAGCGACGATGCGCAAGGCGCTTGGTATGTCCGCACCAGAGCTTGCGCGGCGCACTAGTGTCACCAAGCCAGCGATCTATCAGGCCGAGCGCAAAGAACGTGCCGGTGGGATCAGTATTCAACACATGGAAAAACTGGCCGAAGCCATGGGCGGGCGGTTTGTCTATGCAATCGTGCCGGTAGACAGCGTCAAAGATGTGCTGACGTCCCAATCCCGTAAAGTGGCTGAGCAAACGGTGAAACGCGCCAGCGCCCATATGGCATTGGAAAAACAATCACTCACATCGAAGCAGATCGAAGAAGAAATCGAACGGCTTGCAGAAGAGCTATTGCGAGATCGCCCAAAAGATTTTTGGGAGGCCATGTGATCTTTGAAGAACCAGATGGCGCGACGCCACTTGATCCAGATGAAATCCAAGGTCTGAAATTCGGGCATGTTTCAACACGCGGTGAGCTTGATGAACTGGAACAGGCAAACATCACGCAAGGCCTGCAATGGCTAGGGCGAAGGCGCGGTGGCGATATTCTGACCGACGACTTCGTGCGTCGGCTACATAAGCGTTTGTTTGGGGAAGTTTGGGACTGGGCCGGTACTTATCGCCTTCGAGAAAAGAACATCGGGATCGACCCGTTTCAGATATCAGTGCAGCTTCGCGTATTGTTGGATGATGTGCGGTATTGGGTAGAGAATAGCACATACGCACCGTTAGAAGCAGCAGCGCGGTTCCATCATCGTATGGTTCAGATTCATCCGTTCCCGAACGGCAATGGGCGACACGCGCGCATTGCGGCGGACGTGCTTCTCAACGACTACTATGATCACCACCCCATCGAATGGGCGAGCGGGTTTGATCTGCAGGCAGACAGCAAGCGGCGTGTCGATTACATTGCAGCGTTGCGCGCCGCTGATGCTGGCGATCACGATCTACTCATGATGTTCGTTGGGGCGGTATAAGATTTTCCTACCCAAACAGGATTTTTTCTAACCAAGACGGGAAGTGATGGCAGTCAAACAAGCTATTAGACGCGTTGATCTCAAAAAACTTATTGACTCCAGGGATATCGGAGTAAACGCTTCCGTCAGTAGGTACGGCAACATATCCGCAGTATAAACTTTAAGTGTATGAATTTTAATATTTATTTGGGTAAGAAGAAATGAAGACAGAGATAAAGAACTCGCTCGAGGTTAACGCTGGTGGCTTGGTTGGCGCAATCACGTTCAATTTTAGTCCGAAGTTTGATATTAACTTTGGTCTTAGTGGGAACTCGCCCTCAAAGCCACAGGGAGTTAAGAGCAAAACGGAACCCAAAATTGCTACAGCTTCAAAAAACTCATCGACCATCCATTGGAACGGAGAGGATTTTCTGGTTGTGAATGCAGGCCCTAACAAGCTTTATGAAGTGGAGTTGCAATCTGGAAGAGACATTTTGATCTCGATCAAAGATAGCGCGGGCGAGAAGTTTGATGACTCGAAAAAGAAGCAAGCTAGCTTAGCCGAGCTCCCCGAAAAATACTCTATTGATTTCTATTTAGAAGACAAATTTCCATTAAGTGCAAATCCGCTCATGGATAGTGATGATTTGGAAGGCAAAGTTGTTCATACAGTCCCAGTCTACCTAGTGGTCGTAAAAAGCAAAAACTACGGTACGGAGCGGTTTATTCTTTGGCCTAGCTGTATTGATTCCCAAGCCAAACGCGCTGGGCTTCCTTCAGGTAAAAAAAATAAACAAGTTTCGAATATACCGGAGCTTGAAAGGAGTCAGAGGTCTCTTACGATTGATCGCGAAAGCGACGGCAAGGTCGTTGAGAGTCGAACCTATTACCTTGAATGGCCTCCCCAAAAATTGGGCGAAGGTTCTTATGGTGCCGTTTACGCGGCGCGCGACATCCAAGAACGCCGAGTTGCAATAAAGATCTTGTATTCAAGGCAATTTTCTACCGGAACAGGGCTCCTATCTATCTCAGCAAATGACCATAGGACTATTTCTAACGGATTCCCCTCAAGAGGAGCGTCGAAAAATCCATCCAGACAAGATAACCCTGTCTTCCACTTAAGCCCAGGAGATTTGGTTTCTTTAGTAATAGATGGCGTTCAGCAAAAGAGTGAAAAATCAAAAGAGAAAATCTCACCAGCGCAGTTTGATGAATTGAGAAAAAGAGTTACTGAAATAATTGAGCGCTCTAGCGTTGGCAATGAGCTGTCACAAGCTAGGTTCTTTCACGAGTCGCAAGTTGATCAAGAGATTAGAGCCGCGCTCTCAAAAATTGGATTAAGAGCAGCAGAGAATTATGTCAAAGTCATTGATTCAACGGATCTCTTCCACACCAGTGACGCATCTAAGGCTCTTGCGGCATATCACAAGGCAATGAACAGCGGAAATTCCTTAAACTATTCGGGTTTCGCAATTATTCTGGAACTGTTTGACTATACGTTGAAAGATCTCCTTGAGGCGCAGCATAGTTTGAAAAGTCAGAGAACGTCTGATGCGCCCGCCGATAGCAGTATCGGTGATGACGATCCTAGCGATGATTATGTTCTTGGCTATGATCTCTTGAGGTGCTTGTCTTTTGAAGAAAGGGCGCGTGCTGCGCTTCCCTTCCTCAAAGGTGTATCGAGCAGTCTAGTCGAAATTCACTTAGCTAACCGAATGCATCACGACATTAAACCTGGCAACATTTTCATCAATGAACGAGGTAACGATATAGATGTTCGTCTCGGCGACTTCAGCTTCGTTGGAAAGCTAGACCAACCTGGTTCGAGCGAGGCCGAGTTGCGCGACTTCATTGGAATCGGAGAAATGCATTACCGTTCACCTGAACAAAACGACTTCATGGAGATCATGCAAGCGGAAATCTGTCATCAAGCTGACGATAGTGATGCATCTCATGGGCAGGGCGAAGCAATACCTGAATTCGTCCTTAAGGCGATCAAGCAAGATGAGTGCTTTTTTCTCCGCATTAGGGATCCCAAGTTCAGAGAGACTCTAGTTGGCACCAATGACAAATTTGTGCTGAGTTCTGACCAAGAAGGTTCAGTTTATCCCATCGACTTCATTTCCGATCAAGGGTCGCACATAGATGTTTGGACGAGGGTTGAAAATAAGACGCTTCGCGAAAAGTTTTTACCTACGCGCAAAGCTCAAGTGACGTTCTTCAAAATTCCAACCCGGAGAACTGATTTGTTCGGCTTGGGTGGTTTGGCATATGAAATGTTAACGGGGGGTAGTTCGCCAGCGCGCTACTATGAAAAACTGCGGGCAGTGGATCAAGCGGCATCTGATTTAACCATCGATGATTTGCTCAACTCGTTTGATGATTTTAGTAGCAGTAACTCAGTCGATGGAAAGGATGCCGCAGTTAGAAATCTGCTTTCTAATTTTTTGGATAAACATGGAACCGCACACGCTCCGAGGTGGATTGTCGAGTTTATTCTGCGATCTATGGCATTTAATTTGGAAGGCTCATACATGGAGCGCTTCCACAAGAATGAGCAGAAAGGACTGTTCGGCCGCAAGAATTCGGATGGAGAATACCAGGCCGTTGAGGTTAGCGAGGCGGCCGCTTTTCTCGATGATTTGAACACCGAGTTGAAGATCGACCGAGAAACAGAATTCTTCCTGCTGAATCCGGAGGCCACAAGCTATTGGGGTAAGATACAAAAAGCCGTTGATAATTTTGCTGTTAATGCAACGGAAGTTGAAGCGAAGGAATTCAGCTTAGCAGGTCTCGTCCGAAAGTATGTCAGTAGCCGTTGACCGAATAGACCATTAGTGCGACCCGGAATTTGGTGAAGAAACGTCCGCTTTATCTTTTACCAGCGAACCATTTGGCCAGGATCGGGATCAGGCGACGAAGATTCTATTCTTCAGTGTAACGCAGTTCAGGGCATAGATCGGAGTAACAACGCGCAATGTACCTAATCAGAACACAGTAATGAGAATGGGATTTTCCATGTTTCCATCAGCAAACTGGAGGTTGCCGCCAGCAGCTCGAGATGTTCTGCTTTCACTTTACTCTTGGAATAACCCGGCTGCGCTGCTGTAATTTCAAAGCGATAACTCAACTCCGACCATCGGCCTAACCAACCATTGATAATTGATGGGTCGCCTTGCTCGAACCGCGACACACCAGTTCGCTTCTTCCTGTCGCCTTCGCGCTTCCGAAGATGTTGTAGAAACACCTTTGGGCTTTCGCGCCATCGCAGCGATTTTTGGGATTGCCCACAAAGTTCATGCAGATCGGCGACGCGCGCTCCTGGCCTAGGCGCACTGGAGTACTTACAATGAAAAAGATGAACAAAAAGTGCATTGTTTTCTTCTTTGATACAAACAATATCAGCGGCTTCTCCAGAGGCATCGTCGTCAAAGACCACGTCGAAATTGCCAGATGACACGAGTTCGTCAATCAGAAATTTCTGTATCGAATTTGCCTTCTTCTCAAGACCTTGAGACTCAACCCTGATGTCAACGCCAGTCCACTTGCGTGGTATCATTCGCTCGAGGTCAAATGACGGTCTTTCGCCATGAGTTGGAAGTACAAACAACTCCGTATCGACGAGCATATCGCCATCTCCATAGTAAATCTGCGGTGGATCCTCCTTGAACCAATCAGAGATGGAAAGTTGGCGTCGTCGCAGCATCACTTGCAAATCATCCCCATCGCGCTGTTCGTAGTGAGCAGCTTGATCCCGGATTGTCATTTCAAACAGGCACTTCTTTTGATCACATGAAATTACAAAACGAACGGGGCCATCGTTTCCGAACTCTGAGATCGTGATGTCGCAATTGAAGATCGGTTGTGCATCACCAGCAAAGACTAGCTCAATTCGGCTTTCGTCCATATCCAAGATGCTTTCTGGCCAAACGATAGCGATTGGCGTCTTCAAGGGCATGGTTTCTTGCCTCTCGGGCTTAACCAAGTTTTTCAGAAACGCATCTGTTGGGATCGTATCATCTAGAAGCTTTAGCCCTAAGGACTGACACCAATCGATCCACTCACCAAAGTTATTAGTTGCATCATACGACCAAAACTTGCCCTTCCGAGAACAGCCCAGAGTTACCTTACCGTCATCGGTATATCCTTGGCCGAACAGGTTTGTTTTTGAGCGATTTCGATTTCCTGGGAGTTCGTCAATTTGAGGAGTGATGTCAGTACCCATAAATTGCGAATAGACCACTGGTCGTCT
>CALKXN010000292.1 GCA_938003555.1 uncultured Robiginitomaculum sp.
GAGTCCTGCTTGCGGAGCCACCATTATCCCAATTTTGGGATAGAGCCAAAACATTACACATCAGGCAAAACATCGGTTTGATACATGAAAAGCCATTACGCTGCTCCAAAACAAGTTAAACAACCCTCACTGCAAGGCGTAGAGTATTAAACAAATGTCTGATGGCGTCCATCCTCATGCAATGGCCCATCGCGTGACCACATCCGCGCCACCATATGCGCGTCGGTTTGGTCGGCGGCGATGCGCTGCTATAAAACAAGCATCCAAACCTAAACGCTCGCGCGAGCGGCCCAGCTGGCGGCTTGAACAATGCAGGCTCATTCCGCGAAGCCGTCTCCTTGCTGAAGACCATGAGGTAAGTATTTCGTAAAGAGAGACTTCGCAATATAGGGTAAGATGAGGGGTCAGGGATGTATCTCTAAGAGTTTTGCACTTTCACGCCGCCTCGTCCTGCGAGTCCCGATTTTCCTTACCCTGAGGAAAGTCGAAGGCTTAGGACTCGAGGCGCGATAAAAGCCGCCTCAGGATGAGGATTTCTGGGGCTTGTGAGGCTATGCTAAAGCACGGATGAGCGCGGGCTTGATGTCAGAAAACACGCTGATCAATGGACTTAGTCAATCAAGCAGAACGCTCCAAAATCACGGATATATCCACCTAAACCGCGTCAGCTTGGCTTTCCGGAGCGGCTGCAATAAATGCGGGCAGCTTTCGGCACGCTTCGTCCATCGCAGACAGGCGCGGAAAGGCGTCCATGTCTACACCGAAGCGGCGCGCATTATAGACTTGCGGGATGAGACAGATTTCAAAACATGCGGGCCTATCCGTATACAGAAATTCTGTCTCGGTTGTCTGCGCGATCTCTTCGAGGGCGTTAAAACCTTTGGCAATCCAGTGGCGACACCACGCCGTTACGGCCGCGTCATCACAGCCATGCTCAGCCCGGATATATTTCAACACGGACAGGTTTTGGATTGGCGACACATCTGAGGCGATAGTCAATGCCGCGCCTAAAATTTTGGCGCGCAAGATCGGATCACCGGGCAACAAAGGCGGCTCGGCCTCTATTGCGTCCAGATAATCAAGTATCGCCAAAGATTGCGTCAGGCGCGTGCTGTCTTCAAGCTCCAGCACAGGCACAAAACCTTGGGCATTGCGCGCAAAATGCGCCGCCTCGCCCTGCTCTCCCTTGCGAAGATTGACAGGAACATGGGCGACTTCAATCCCCTTCATCGCGAGCGCAATACGCACGCGATAAGAGGCCGAGCTGCGCCAATATCCGTAAAGCGTCATCATCACTTACAGCTCGTATTTTTCGACGTGATTTTCAATACGGCCAAAGATGGAATTGCCGTCTGCGTCATTCATCTCGATGCCGACTTTATCGCCAAAGCTCATAAAGGGCGTGATAAATTCACCAGTTTGAATCTTTTCGATCATGCGGATTTCCGCGATGCAGCTATAGCCAACGCCGCCATGTTCGATCTTCTTGCCCTCACCGCCTTCAAATTTATTGGACACCGTGCCGGAGCCAATGATTGTCCCCGCGCAAAGGTGGCGCGTTTTGGCGGCATGGGCGACAAGCTGTGACATATTAAAAGTCATATCGGTTTTGACATTGGCTTTGCCAAACGGTTTGTCATTATAATCGACAAGCAACGGTAAATCGATCGTGCTCTCGGCCCATGCATTACCGAGCTCGTCCGGCGTCACAGCCACAGGTGAGAACGCGCAGCTGGCTTTACTCTGTACAAAACCAAAACCCTTGGACAATTCGCCCGGGATGAGGCCGCGCAGCGACACATCATTGACCAACATAATCAGCTTGATGTGATTGGTGGCGTCCTTGGCGGAAACGCCCATCGGCACGTCATCAGTGATGACCGTGACCTCGGCTTCCATGTCAATACCATACGCCAATTCCGCAGCGACAATGGCGTCGCGCGGGCCGATAAATGTATCGCTTCCGCCCTGATACATCAGCGGGTCTTCGTAGAAACTGTCGGGCACAACCGCACCGCGCGCTTTGCGCACAAGCTCGACGTGGTTCAAATAAGCCGAGCCGTCCAGCCATTGATAGGCGCGCGGCAGCGGGCTGTCGCACGCGCCTTGGTCAAAGGCCATATCGCCGGGGGCTTTACCAGCATTGAGCAGCTCATAGCGCGCCTCAAGCTGCGGCGCGACAACGTCCCACTCATCCAGAGCCGCTTGCAATGTCGGCGCAATGTCAGAAGCGTCAGCGGCGCGGGATAGATCGCGCGAGACAATTACGAGTTGGCCATCGCGGCCGTCTTTTAGGGAGGCAAGTTTCATTGGTTTTTCCTTCTTATGTGTTATCAATACAGTATGAGCATTGAATTGGAAGCTGCTGAATTACGCATAGCGTTAGAATGGGGTTACGCTGATTTATCAGAGATTATTGAGTGGGCTGATAAATATGTCGCCCAATCTGAAACTCCAAACATAAATATAATTGAGTTAGCTTTTACAAAAAGCCCATCTGAAGCTATAGAAAAACTAAATAAAATCTCAAAAAATTTAGATATGTGGAGTCCTATTAGATTGTTTTTTGGACGGTTCCTTAATATTAAAATGTTAGATTATCCGGATGCATCAAAACTAGCAAAAAACTTATATATGTTAACTATATACAGTGACGATTGCCCTGAAGATATGACAGCGTTTTACTCTCATTGGGACAACATTGACCTTGCGAAAGATAGGCAAATATTAAAGACACTAGACGATGCAATCACTGAGTTCATATCGGACATGACAGCAATTGCACGTACTGTCTAACTCTCTTCCTTAATCTTCTCATGCAGCCACGCCGCATGACGCGGCGCTTTTTTCGTCTCGCTCCATTCTTTAAGCATATCGGGGGCGACGGATTTTAGTTGCGCCATTTGGTCGGGCGTGTGGATATTGGCGGCGAGCTCTAATCTGTGGCCGTTGGGGTCAAAGAAATAGATGGATTTAAAAATACCGTGATGCGTCGGGCCAAGCACGTCGAGGCCTGAGGCCTCTAAATTCTCTTTGGCCGCGAGCAAATCCTCAAGACTGTCGACGCGCAGGGCGATGTGTTGCACCCATTCAGGGGTGTTGCGGTCACGGTCCATATCCGGCTGCTCAGGCAGTTCAAAAAACGCCAGTACATTATTATTTCCGGCGTCCAAAAAGATATGCATATAGGGATCATAAGCGCCCGTTGACGGGACGTGATCTTCGGCAATGGCGAGCTGAAAATCCATATTCAAAACGCCGTTGTAAAACTCGACCGTCTCTTTGGCATCGCGGCAGCGATAGGCGACATGATGAAATCCATCGGTTTTAATTGTCATCTTGGTTTTCCTCCTCTGGCGCGTCTTGAATCTGCGGCGCGGGAAATATGG
>CALKXN010000293.1 GCA_938003555.1 uncultured Robiginitomaculum sp.
ACGATGCGAGACTTCGCGCTGGCGGTTCTTCGCCAACCCCGCAGACCCAACCTCTGTCATATTACGGTTCATATCCCATTTGACATAATCAATATCGCCGCAAGACAGAATGTCGTCAATTTGGCCATAGAGGTAGTCAACAACTTCGGGGCGCGATAAATCCAAAGTGAGCTGGTTACGCCCCAATGAAGATGTACGCCCGGGAACATGAAGCGCCCAATCGGGATGTTTTTTATACAGTGAGCTATCAGGATTGACCATTTCAGGTTCAAACCAAATCCCAAATTTAAGGCCCTTGGCTTTGACCTTTTTAGCCAGCGCTGGAATGCCGCTTGGGAAACGCTCTTTGTCGGGCGTCCAATCGCCAAGCGACGAGGTATCATCACGGCGACCTTCAAACCAGCCATCATCCAGCACCAACATATCCACGCCAATCTCAACGGCTTTATCGGCCAGATGAAGCACCTTATCTTCATCAACATCGAAATAGGCCGCTTCCCATGTATTGAGATATGTCGGGCGCGGTTTGTGCCGGAAACGCTCTGGCGAAATTTTATCACGCACAAATTCATGCCAAATATGGCTCATGCTGCGTAGACCTTTATCGGCGTAAACATGCAAAGCCTCAGGCGTGCAGAATTTCTTCCCGGGTTTTAATCGCCAATGGAAATTAAAGGGATTAATCCCGGCCAATAGGCGGACATCTTCGAACTCGCCTTTCTCGACAGAGAGCGCGAAGTTTCCACTATACATTAATGTCGTGGCATGGACGCGGCCAAATTCCTCGGTCGTGCCCTTTTGAACAATGGCGATAAAGGGATTGTGCGCGGCACTAGACGTCCCGCGCGCGCTGTCGATAACAAAACGGCCCTTGGGCACATCGATGCGCTCTTCGGTAAATTCGCGTGACCATGTTCCGTGAAGGTGCAAAATTTCATAGTCATTTTGCGGTAAATCTAGAGCAGAGCTAAAGGCATGCTGCAGCTGTATTTCATTCTCGCCTTTATTCTTAAATTTAGCCGAGCGCACAAGCACGCCATATTCCGCGTAAATCGTATAATACAGCTCGACTTCTAATTTATGGAGCGGGTCTTCGAGCGTGACAATTAACGTCTCGCAATTGCCGCCGCGCGCCGAGGGCAGTTTTTTGAGGCGCGGCTTATCTTTGACAATCTTGTATTTTTTATAATGCAGGGAAAAGATTGTATTGCCGTCAGAATTTCGGCCATGCAAAGCTGGAAAGCGGTAATCCGATGTTCCGAAACTTGGAAACTCTTGGGGTGTGTCCGATAGGCTGAAATATTTACCGCCTTGAAATGTAGAGGCCACTTCGCGCTGCGTGCGCAAATGATGCACAGCAACATCCAGCGGATTAGATAACGGGCCGCCATAATGTAAATGTTCTAAAATACCTTCCGGCGAGACGCGGAAAACATAGGAGAAAAACCGGTTTGTCAGAGCAAAGGTTTTGTCATTGGAAACTGTGATCATATATATTTAAACCGAACTTAGATCTTTGGTGATTTCAAGATTAATTGTTTTAATCCCGCGCGCCGCGTTGACGCGGTTATGACGGCGAATGAGGTTATTAAGCTGAAAGACAGAGAATAGCATGGCCTGGAGCGGCGCCAGAAAGCCGTTTTGGCGAAGCTGTTCAAATTGCGGCCCAGGCAGCGCTTTAAGATTGTCCTCATGGATCATGGACAGACCACGAATACGGTTCGTCTGCCCATCCTCGTGATTTAATACAATATCGACATCACGGATCAAATTGAGGGACTTCAGGGCATCAAAGAATTGTAGAGTTCGAATCATATTTTGACTGTCATCCAGCAATTGCGCCTTGATCTGTTTCGCCCATAAAGAGGGACGCCCTTTTTTATCAAGAAGCGCGTGACCATGATCTTTCACCAGCGCGGCGCTGCTTTCATCTAAACCCAGAATCGGCTCTGGCCCGCCGGCTTCATCCCGCATTAAATAGAGCGGGGCGGTCTGCATGGCGGCGGATTGAAAACTTGAATCCCACTCCCCCTCCAGCGCAAATAAATTTTGATCTACCTCAAAACTTGTCAGCGCAGAGAGGCTAAGATCGCCCGTAGGCAGGCGGCTTATGACGACAGGAAAATCAGCTATGGCCCGCGCGACTTCGGTGACCCGGATGGAGAGCATATGCGCGCCGCGTGCATAAATAAGCGCGCGGGAAGCGCTGAGCTTTAAACCTGTATGCGCAGGCGCGCAAAGAGCGGTGAGTTTTGCCATGCCGCTAATGCTCCAGCCAATGTTCAATATATTCGCGGTGTGACGGCAGAGTTTGCAAAAGCTGCTGCGTCATGGCTTGATTTTTTTCGCGAATTAACTTGGCCTGCTGCTGCTGGGTATAAAGATAAGATTGCGCGGAATAATCCGGCTTATAGCCCATACCATACAGCACATATTGATAGCTCGCTGCCGGAAACAGCTCCGCCACGCCGTCAAAATCTGATTTAATCGGGCCGCGATGCTT
>CALKXN010000294.1 GCA_938003555.1 uncultured Robiginitomaculum sp.
GACTTCACCAGCGCGTCGATATAAGCGGGGTTTTCGTAGTAATTACGCAGAAACCGCAGCTCCGGCATGTCGCGTTTTTTCTTGAGCGCGAAAAACACGCCATCATAAACAGACGCCGTCGTGGCGGCGGCATATTGCGGATAAAGCGGCAGAACCGCGACGCGCGTAATGCCTTGCGCCGCAAATGCGTCCATCGCTTTTGGGATAGACGGATTACCATAACGCATAGCAACCTTCACCTCTACGCCGCCGCCCAGATGCGCCTGAACCTTTGCCGCTTGCGCGCGGGTTATTTCAATAAGCGGCGCTTCACTGCCTTCTTTACCCCAAACTTTTGAATAAGCCCGAGCTGATTTGGCCGGACGGACGCGCAAGATAATGCCGTGCAATATCCAGCACCATATCCACCGAGTCAGTTCAATGACGCGGTGATCGTGCAAAAATTGGAACAAATATTTACGAACAGCTTTGGCATTTGGTGCATCAGGCGAGCCTAAATTGACCAATAATAATCCGGGTTTTTCTTGCATCGTCGCTCCACTCTTCGCGTGTTGATCATTTTACGTCTGAAACAGACGCATAGACGTTACGGAAAAGTCTTTTTTTGTCTAAAGTTTTCTGTCAAAAGGCCCCTAACAGGATCTGTTCGCAATCGCGACAGACATAACACCGCATTAGGATGACCTCATGACACTGCCGCTGCGCTCCGCTCTTACACGTTCTTCGCTAAAATGGACAGCCCTGGGAGTGAGCGCATTTGCCCTCCTCGTTGCGTCGAGCTGTCAGCAAACCACGCGAGACACCGAAGCCGGATCAAGTTACGAAGACCAAGTTAAGCCTGCAGAAGCCGCAGTTGAGGTTAAGCCCGATGCCGTACCCACTCCACCTGCCAGCACAACGCAATCCCGAGCCGCAGAAATGCTGCGCGGCGGCGACGATGCCACGCCTCAGCAAGCCAAAGAGTTTTTAGAGGCCGCCGCGAAAGACATTGAAGCGATGAATGAATATGCGGCGCGCGCGGCATGGGTGAACGCGAACTTCATCACCGAAGATACAGCATGGCTACTCACTAAAGCATCAACAGAATATGCCCAAATGCAAACGCGCCTCGCCAATGGCGCAAAGAAGTTTAACGACATCAAGCTTCCAGCCGATATGGAACGCAAAATGGGCACGCTAAAGCGCGGTAGTAATTTCCCAGCGCCTGAAACCGAAGGCTCTGCGGCGCGCCTAGCGGGAATCATGACCCAGCTAGACGGGCTTTATGGCAAAGGCAGCTTCGCCGTAGATGTGACAGATAAGCGTATCATTGACATTTTAGACACGAATGAAAAAGGCGATGATGATTTCGGTAAGCTTGATGAAGAAGCTCCCGAAGGCACAATCCATCTCGGCCAAGCCTCGAAAATCATGGCGACGTCGCGTGACCCTGAACTTCTACAAACGATGTGGGAAGGCTGGCGCACAATTTCTCCGCCAATGGCCAAAGATTACGACACAATGGTGGGGATCGTAAATGAAGGCTCCCGCGAATTAGGGTTTAAAGATACAGGCGCGCTATGGCGCTCAGGCTATGACATGCCCGCTGATGACTTTACCAAAGAAGCCGACCGTCTTTGGGGACAAGTTAAGCCGCTTTATAATCAACTCCACTGCTATGTGCGCTTTGAGCTTAACGCCGAATATGGCGATGAAGTCGTCCCAATGGATCAACCTATTCGCGCTGACCTGCTTGGCAATATGTGGGCGCAGCAATGGGGCAATGTCTACCCAATGGTCGAGCCCGAAGGTTTTAATGCCAAATCCGTCGACATCACGGCCCTGCTCGTCGAAAATGAATATGATCAGGAAAAGATGGTACGCACGGGCGAAGCGTTCTTTACATCTATGGGATTTGAAGACCTGCCCGATACATTCTGGAAGCGCTCATTAATCACGAAACCTGAAGATCGCGACGTGCAGTGCCATGCGTCTGCGTGGGATATTGATGATAAAGAAGATATCCGTATCAAGATGTGTACAACAATTACGGGCGAAGACTTCCAAACGGTTCATCACGAGCTGGGTCACAACATCTATCAGCGTGCTTATCAAAATCAGCCAGTTTTCTACAAAACCGGCGCAAATGATGGGTTCCATGAAGCCATTGGCGACATGATTGGCTTGTCTATTACGCCGGAATATCTGGTAAAAATCGGCCTTATGAGTGAAAAAGATATTCCCACGGCGGAGGGTGATATTCCGATCCTCCTGCGCCAAGCTATGGATAAAGTGGCCTTCTTGCCGTTCAGCCTTGTTGTTGATCAATGGCGCTGGCAGGTCTTTTCCGGCGAAATTACGCCGGCAGACTATAATGAAGGGTGGTGGGAACTTCGCACCAAATATCAAGGCGTGACCCCGCCTGCGGGACGTCCTGCTGATGCGTTTGACCCCGGCGCAAAATACCACATCCCCGGCAACACGCCCTATATGCGTTATTTCCTCGCTCATATTCTGCAGTTCCAGTTCCATCAAGCCGCCTGCGATATGTCCGGCTTTGAAGGCCCGCTGCACCGCTGTTCTGTCTATGGGAACAAAGACGTCGGCGCACGTTTTGACGCGATGATGAAAATGGGCGCCTCTAAGCCTTGGCCAGACGCGCTGGAAGCCTTTACAGGTCAGCGCACGATGGACGGCACAGCTCTTCTGGAGTATTTTGCGCCGCTGCAAGTCTGGCTCGAAGAGCAAAATGATGGCCGTGAGTGCGGTTGGGACATGTCAGGGACGCCATAGTCTTAACACCTCACTAACTCTAATCTCTTAAACTGCCTGAATATAGGTTCGGGCAGTTATGGAAAACACGCAAACATTACAGGTCAATGATTGGAATCCAAAGATTTGGATTATCCATGATCCAGCCTGCTCTGAAGACGAGACA
>CALKXN010000295.1 GCA_938003555.1 uncultured Robiginitomaculum sp.
CTAGTTTATAGCCTAGCTCACTTAGACATCAGCAAAAAACTCCCTATACCCAAACCGCTGGCCGCTCTAGGCGATTGGTCATATAGTCTCTATTTAGGGCATACGATTGTCATTCTCGTGATCATGCGGGTCAGTGATAAACTCGCTACCTACATGCCAAGCCTGTTCAAAATCGGCAATCCGGGACTTCTTGATAATATTGTCGTGTTTACGTTATGCATCATCGGCAGCCTCATCGCAGCTGGCATCTCTTATCGCTTTATCGAGCGGCCATTGTTACGACTGTCGCGAGTTCTCTTTACGAAACGCAGGACGCAATCATGATCCGCACATCACTTTTACTCCTCGCCGCATTTTCATTAAGCGCCCCCGCCCTCGCCACATGCGGCGCGCCGGGACAATCTTTTTCACGGGTCGGTTATGTCGCCAACTCCGCAGTCTTCGTCGAGCAAGGCGAAACAAAGATTATCATGGATATGTTCATGGAAAGCGGATTTGGGCAATATCGCCTCGTTCCTGAGCGGTTCAAAGACGCGCTGACCAATGATGAATATAATTTTGCAGGCATAGATGCCGTTTTCGTTAGCCACGCCCATGATGATCATTTTGATGCGCGCGGCGTGATTGCTTATATGCGTAGCCATCTCGACGTTCAGCTCTACGCGCCCAAACAAGCGGTCGATAAAATGCGCGCATTTTTGGCCGATGAATCAAATATATTTGAGCGCGTCGTGGAAATTGACCTCGCGGTTGGCGAAATCGCCGCCCATAATATTGGCGACCTAAAGGTCGAGGCCATTCGCATCCCCCATTCCGGCGGCGCGCGTCACGCAAGCGTTGCCAATATCGTCTATCGCGTCACGCTCGATCATGGCGTCACCATTATGCATATGGGCGATGCCAGCGCGCAGCCCGGCGATTACCACGTCAAAGAATATTGGTCGGCGCGGCAAACCGATATGGCCTTTCCGCCCTATTGGCTCTACCTCTCCGAAGATGGCCTAGGCATTGTCGATACCCATATTCACGCCGATAAGTCGCGCGCGATTCATGTCCCCTACACCGTCCCCGCGCAGTTAGAGCAGGTCAGCGAAGCCTCCATTCAAGCCATTCGGGATGAACCGGATGAGGCCAAGAAATTAGAGCTCGCGAAAATCGCCTATCGCCGCCAATATTTTGACACGCCCGGCGACATCAAAGTCATTTGCGACGGCGAAGGTCTTGGCCCCGCCGTCACGCTTAAACAGCCCAAGCCGCGCGAGTAAGCCCATCATGAATATGCGGTTTTCTATTCTTATAACCCTCGCAACGCTGTGCCTGTCGACCTTTGGTCTTACCGCATGCGCGCAGGATATCCCGCAAGGTTGCGAGCGCAAAACCTTTAGCGGCGCGCGTTATAGTATTTGCACATTTATGCCTGCGCAAAATGATATCCGCCTGTTTCTTAAAAGCGATAGCGGGCAAACATATGGGAGCTTTGACGCGGTCAACGCCGCGCTTGCCCCAAACGGTCAGCAGCTGGTCTTTGCCATGAATGCCGGCATGTATCACGCCAATCGCAGCCCTGTAGGCGGCTATATCGAAGCGGGGAGAGACATTACGCCGGTCAACACACATGCAGGCCCCGGCAATTTTCACATGCTGCCCAATGGCGTCTTTTGGCTTTCTAAATCAGGTTATGGCGGCGGATGGAGCGCGCATGTCGGGCAAACCGCAGACTACCAAAGCGGCGCGCATTTCGTGAAATATGCCACCCAGTCCGGCCCGATGTTAGTCATTGGCGGTAAATTGCATCCTAGATTTATTGCCAGCTCATCCTCACGCAAAATTCGCAACGGCGTCGGCATTGGCGATGACGGGGCATTGATATTTGTAAAATCCGAAGACCCCGTGAATTTCCACAGCTTCGCCACGTTGTTTCGAGATGATCTGGGCGCAAATAATGCGCTCTATCTGGACGGCACAATTTCGCGGCTCTATTCGCTCGAACTTGGCCGCAATGATCGCGGCGCATCAATGGGGCCGATTGTGGGTGTGGTGCGCAAGAGTAAATAGTATGACCGAAGACACATTCAGAGAAAAACTCGCGCCAATGCTTGTCGAGGACGAGACCATTGAATGGATTGGTCGCCCTGCGCGTTTGCCGCGTCTATATATCCGCATTTTTCAAATCGTTGCGACTATTGCGGCTATCATCGTTTTCTTTGCTTTCATTTTACCGCTTTTACGCGGCGAAACGATAATAATGGAAGGCGTGCCGTTGACCTTTGAAAAGGCTTGGCCGCCAACTCTATTGACCGTCGCAACACTCGGCGGTTTTGCCTATTTATGGATGCGTCAATTTCGATCCGTGCGGTATATTGTGACCAATATGCGCGCGCTGATCTATATGCCGGTTTGGGGCATACGTATTACTTATAATTTCAAAAAGCGAAAGTGGGAGCGCGATTATACGGACTCCGAATATAGTCCCATTACCGGAGGGTACTTTACCGCCGGAACACAGGTCACACGCACAGGGTCACAGCGTTATGGAACCCTCACGATCTCTAACAAAAGATCTTATATGGATGATGCTGGCACAATTCGTTTCATCAAACGCATTTTTCCATTCCTCGACGGCATTATCTTTGACCCCGCAAATTTACAATTCTCAGAGATAGCACGCCCTAAAGTGGCGCAGAAGCATATTGAAGGCATATTAGACAAGCACCGCCCCAAAGACCTACAAACACCCTGACGCATTGCCTTGCGCTGCGCGCCGTTTACGCGCATAAGAGCTTATCCGAGCGGCGTCCTTCATTGGGCCGAGAAGCACGCTTTGAACTTGATCCCATTCACATGGGCGGAAGGACGGAAAATATGGTTGATGGACAACATTTAAAATTTAATCGCAAGCAGGTTACTGACCGATCAATTGATGAGTTAATCGGACTATCTCACGGACTCGTAGCTGACGGTAAAATAAATATGCCTGAAGCTGAATATCTTCAAAAATGGTTGGCAAACCGTCCAACATTAAATGACCATTCCTTCTTTGGTAAACTTTATGCTCGCGTGACGGATTACCTTACTGATGATTACTTAGACGAAGGCGAGGCCACGGATTTATTTGACACTTTGAAGGCTATTGTGGGCGGAGAGTTTGAATTAGGTGAAGCTGCGAAATCCTCCACACTCCCGCTATGCAATCCTGAACCTAAAGTTATTGTTGCTGAGAGACGGTTTTGTTTTACGGGGACATTTCTTTTCGGAAAACGAAGAGATTGTGAAAGCCGATTAAAAAGTGTTGGCGGCACATCCGGCAGCCTTACACAAAAGACAAATTATCTCGTTATCGGCAACTATGCCACCGACAGTTGGAAGCATTCCTCAGCCGGCAATAAAATCCTTAAAGCTGTGGAATATCGAGAGCGTGGAATCCCTATAAATATTATTTCGGAGCCATATTGGTTACGGGCAGTAGAAAGTATATCCCCATGAATAAAATCGTCAATCAATCCGAGTTTCAAACGCCTGTTGTGACCCAAGGCGGATTGCCCAATAGCTCTAAAGTCTATACCGCGCCCGAAGCTGACCCGACATTGCGCGTGCCGCATCGCTTGGTGCATTTGCATGAGAGCGCGAATGAGCCGGATGTTCCAGTTTATGACACAAGCGGCCCCTATTCTGATGACAATGTCACCATTGACGTGGAAAAGGGCCTCGCCCGTCCGCGCACGGCGTGGGTGAAAGCGCGCGGCGGCGTCGAGGAATATGAAGGCCGCGACGTGAAGCCTGAGGATAATGGCGGCGCGTCCGGCAAATATCTGGCCCGCGAATTTCCAACGCGCCACACCCCATTACGCGGACTTCCCGGCGAGATGGTGACGCAATATGAATTTGCCAAAGCGGGTATCATTACCAAAGAGATGATCTATATCGCAGAGCGCGAGAACCTTGGCCGCCGCGCTATGGTCGACGGCGCGCAGGCTAGAGTCGACGCCGGCGAGAGCTTTGGCGCGCATATCCCCGCCTTTGTCACGCCGGAATTTGTCCGTTCCGAGATCGCAGCAGGCCGTGCCGTTGTGCCCGCCAATATCAATCACCCCGAGCTTGAGCCGCAAATCATTGGCCGGAA
>CALKXN010000296.1 GCA_938003555.1 uncultured Robiginitomaculum sp.
CCCGTTCATTGACGAAGACGGCTACGACATTGACGAGAAAGCTCGCACGGCGACCTATAATGAAGATGGCATGGAGCAGATCGAAAAGCTCCTGATTGAGCGCGACATGCTTGAGGGCGAGAGCCTTTATGACGTCGAGAACGTCACCGTGGTGCATCACATGAACCAAGCGCTTAAGGCGCATAAAATCTTCCTCGTCGACAAGGATTATATCGTCAAAGACAATAAGGTTGTTTTGATCGACGAATTTACAGGCCGCATGATGGATGGTCGCCGACTCTCCGAAGGGTTGCACCAAGCCATTGAAGCCAAAGAAAAAGTCGAGATTCAGCCGGAAAATGTAACGCTCGCCTCTGTTACGTTCCAAAACTATTTCCGCCTTTATGAAAAGCTGGCGGGGATGACCGGTACAGCCCTGACCGAAGCGTCAGAGTTTCACGAGACCTATAAATTAGACGTTCTGGATATTCCGACCAATCGCCCGATCCAGCGCATTGATGATGACGATGTTATCTATCGTACAGAACTTGAAAAATTTAACGCCATTGTCGATGAAATCCGCGAATGTCAAAAAAACGGGCAGCCGATGCTGGTCGGGACAGTCTCGATTGAAAAATCAGAAATGCTGTCGCGCTTCCTTGAGGGCAAGGGCGTCGAGCATCGCGTTTTGAATGCGCGCTATCATGAACAAGAAGCGGCGATTGTTGCCCAGGCCGGCGTGCCCGGCTCTGTAACCATTGCGACCAATATGGCTGGCCGCGGTACCGATATTCAGCTGGGCGGCAATCTCGACATGCGCATGGAGCAAGAAGCGCCGGAAGGCGAAACCGAAGCCGCGCGCGCAAGCCGCCTTGAAGAGACAAAGGCCGAAATTGCGGTTTTGAAAAAACGCGCCCTTGATGCGGGCGGTCTTTACGTTCTGGCGACAGAGCGTCACGAGAGCCGCCGCATTGATAACCAATTGCGAGGCCGTACGGGCCGCCAAGGTGATCCGGGCCGTTCTAAATTCTATATCTCGACTGAAGACGATCTCATGCGCATCTTTGGCGGCGAACGCCTGAAAAATATGATGAGTAAAATCGGCTGGGAAGAAGGCGAAAGCCTGACCAGTAAATTTATGTCCAAAGCCGTGGAGCGCGCCCAGAGCCGCGTTGAAGCGCGCAATTTTGATATTCGTAAAAATCTTCTGAAATATGATGATGTGATGAATGATCAGCGCAAAGCGATCTTTGAACAGCGTCTTGAATTTATGACCGATGACAATGTTTCCGATGTCATCGAAGATATGCGTCACGGCGTCTGCGAAGCGATGATCAATGAATATGTCCCGCGCAAAGCCTATGCCGAGCAGTGGGATATTGAAGGCCTAAACACAAAGGCCCGCGAAATTTTGGCGATGGACCTCCCTTTCACGGAATGGGCCGCCGAAGAAGGCATTGCCGATGAGGAAATGCTTGAGCGCATGCAAAAAGCGTCTGATCAAATGTTCACTAATCTGGCTGAGCCGATTGGACAGGAGCAAATGCAGGGTCTTGAGAAACAAGTCCTCTTGCAGGTCATTGACGAAAATTGGCGCGACCATCTTAAACAGCTCGACTCGCTTAAACAGGTCGTCGGCATGCGCGCCCATGCGCAGCGTGACCCGCTTAATGAGTTTAAATCTGAAGCCTTTACATTATTTGATAAATTGCTCGGCAATCTACGCGAAGGCGTAACGCAGAATATCTCCCGCTTGCTTATTCAAGTGATGATGCAACAGCAGCAACGCCAAGAGATGGAGCAGCAAGCCTTGCAAGCCGCGCCGGCTCGTCCGCCCGCACGCTCCCCGCAAGATATGATGCTCTCCGGCATGAGCCTTGATCGCTCGGATGAACCCTCAGGAAGCATCCCCGACCTCGACCCCAAAATGCTCGAAGGCCTATCGCGCAACGCAGCGTGCCCGTGTGGAAGCGGCCGTAAAGTGAAGCATTGCCACGGGAATGTACGAAGCGCTTAGGCGCGCTTACACTCAATTTGCATCTCATTTAGAGTGTGAGGACAATGGGACCATTATGTCTTGATAGCCACCTTAAGTCGCGTTAAGCCTTTAGCACTGCACGCACGATATTTTAAGGATCTGTTTCATGTCACGCTCTACTTTCAAATGTCTTAGCCTCGCACTCTGCGCAGTGGCACTTTCGGCATGTGCAACAACGCCATCAGCCAAGAATATTCAGCTGCCCAAATCAGCGCTCAGCGCGCCCCAGAAAAGTGTCGATGGCTCGGCCATTGCGTTTCAAGCCAGTACTGGCCGCTGTTTTGACTCGAGTTTTGAAATATCGCCAAGATTAAGCGATGGAAAATATGGAGACGCTCAACGTTTAGAATTTAGCAATAGTACCTTTAAATTTCCAACCAAGGGATTAAACCAAACTAAATTCGCATCCTCGCGCAAGCATCTTTACGTTAAAAAAATGGCGCCGGGGAGTTATGTCATTACGCGTATCAAATGCACTGACTCGCAAAGCCTCAAGAACGGGACAAAGTACACCAACTACTTCACGAATCCCGAGCGCATTGATATTTTCGGCGAATTTGATATTGTAGCAGGTCAAACAACATATGTCGGCGCAATAGAAACCTCATTTACGCGCGGCGGACCTACTTTTCGCGTGTCAGATAAATCATCCGCAGCTGAAACTTTCTTCAACGAAAATTACGCAGATAAAACCGGTGCATTTTCCGTCGGCTTGATTGATAAAAAGAAGCCTTAAACCGCAGAAAAATTTTGCATTTATAAATGTTACGATGACATCGAGCGGGCGTGGTTTGCATCAGTTGACCTTTAGCGCGCTGCCCATGAGCGTCCTAAATTATAGAGCTTTATTTCCGTGTCGCCGTTTCGATGCCCACCAATGGGGTGTTTTTTGGGCTGAGGCCGTATTGCCGTAATATTTATGTAGCCGTTCAAAGGCGCGTTGCTGTAGCGGCGCGCCATTATAGATTCCGGCGTCTTCATGTCTGCATATACGGATAATATCGTATAATGCCGGCGCAATAAGGTCTGCGTGCGCGGCGCGGTCTTGCGGTGAGGCCTGATCAAGCCAATCAAATATATTGATGGCCATTGTTCGGGTGAGGCGTTTTTCATCACCAATCAAAGCAAGCTTATCCCAATCCACAAATGCGGCCATGCCGACATTTGGCGCTCCGTCGCTGCGTTTGAGCGAGGGTAAATCAAACGCCTTACCGACCGAATATTCTCCATCTAAATAGGCCCGGGGAATGGAGTATGTAAAATAGTGCCGATGGCGCGTGGCCGGAAAGAGTTGCCGGCGCAGAAATATATCCAGAAAATCAGCACCGGATTGTTCAATAAAGATGTCTCTATGATGCGAGACAAGATTATGAGACGCATTTGACCGTAGCGCAATGAGCGTAAGTTTGACGCGGTCAGGTAAATTCGATTTTTGGATATCTCGGCTTATAAAGGCCGCGTGTCTTTTTTCGAGTCTTTCAAGTTGAGTTCTTAGGCCATCTAACTCTTGATCTGATCGGTATTGCTGGTAGCTATTCAGAGGGCCTTTGCGGCGCGCCCTGTAATCTTCAACTAACTTAATCCTGTCTTGTCGGTGTTTTATGTCTTTTTCCAGAGCCTCTAGCGCAAGAAAATGGGCATCATTTGCAACACCATTTTGAAATTCAGTTTCACCCTCTGACAATGCGTGAGCCAAGCGCATGCCACTATATTTTTCAGGAATGTCCTGCGTTGGAAAACTAAAAAATAACGGCGCAACAGAAGCCCTCCCACGGTGGAGCAATCTCAAATTTGCATTCGCCTCCTCAGTCTGCGCAGCTTCATCATGGACCGCAATCGCTGCCTTCGCATCTGGCGCACTTAGAAATAAAAACCCTGTCGCCCATAATTTATTCTCTAAGCGCGCGGTCATTGACCTCAGCTGAGCATGGTAAATTTCATCTAATCCATTCCCTTGGGTTACGGCGTCATAAGTCAGCGTATGAATATCGCGCTGCGTGCGTCTCTCGGCGAGAACTTTCGGAAGATAATCATGCGGCAAACCCAAATCGCCTTGCGCAATTATACCATATTCGGCGGGACTCGATTGGCAGGACATAATACTTGCCACGGCGTCATTGGCTCTGCGGGAAATCTCGGCAGGCACATCACGTTTGAATAAGACGTGATGCATATATTGCGCCATCCACATATTGACGCCCGGGCGCGCTAAAGCTTGTCGGTCAATATGGTCAAAAATATTACCAATCTGCTTTGCGTCGGTATAGGCCGAACCTATCCAAGCTGTTTCAGCGCGCTGCAGGGCGTGTCCCGTTATCAACCAATCAAATGCTGTGCTTGTTGCAGCAGCCTTTGCAGCGCCGCGCTGGGCCTCACAAAGACGACCGACACGCTGTGAGCGCCGGTCATGCCGATGCACGGAGCAGCCATATTGAACATGCTCAAATTCATCCGGACGAAGCCACCAATCAAATGTGGGGCCGGACCGCATCGTCAAATCCAGTGTGCGTAAGTAATCCTCCTGCGCCGCGGCGCTCAGATGAGATTGCGCGTGCTCTAATAATAATCGAGAATCCCGAAACCGTGTATGTCGACGTGTATGCGCCCCATATCCCGTATAACCCCGCTGATATGTCTGAAGACGTAACGGCGGCAAACGTGTTTGAAGGCGGTATAGATTCACCTGTCCCAAAACATTTTCGCGGTTTAGCTCTTTTGCGACAGCCTCATATTTACCATCACAAAATGGCGTCACAATTTGCCCCGTGGATAAATCCAAATTTATGGCGGGTGGCTGCCAATATCGATCCCGTGACGAGATCGAATGTGCATTTGCGGCGCTGTAAGAAGCAAGTGGCAGCACGCCTAGCATGGCAATCATTGCGGTTATGACGCGTAATTTTTTCATTATATCCCCCCGGATAAAGCCGATCTAAGGTGGCTTAATTCCCCTGCGTGTCAAAATTAAGGGCGTATTACGGAAAGAGTGTGGCAAAGCCTCTAAATTTCGAGGGCTAAGCTTTTAAATTAAACTTTGCCTCGGGAATGTGTGAAGACCTTGCTTTACACAGGATATGCTAGAGCATGGCCTTACCGCGACATGACCAATCTTTGGGAATGAACATTCTGCGCCGCGATCTTGCGGTCTAGGCAGGCGGCCCGTCAGGAGACGATACCATGGCTAAAAACAAATCACCCAAAAATAGAGAAACCAAAAAACCTAAAAAAGACAAAAGCAAAGCCAATGTGACTGCAGGGTCCAATAGCGCGCCGCTTAATATTGGCGGAAAGAAAATGACTTAGCCCTGCCCGTCATGGATGCCGAAGTTAAAATTCGAAGCCGGCGATTAGAAGCCTTCATGCTTGCATTCACAGAGGTCACGAGAGCAACACAGAGGGCCTGCGATCTTACAAAGCACATATTTCAGGACAATAGGGCATTCAAAAACCACATATTTAATCTAATAGGGATGCCTAGCTTAAGTTTTCTAAGAGACTTAAGCGATTTAAGGGGCGCAATTATAGCCCGGCATTCCTATTGAGTGTCGGGCTATGCATTATTAAATAACGGGGCAAGCGGCGAAAGACAGAGCTTAAAGGCTATTGAAAATATGTCACGCAGCGGCGGCCCCTCAAAACTATTTTGAGGCCAATGAGAAATGTCCCATAATAATATTTATGCCTGCCCTATGGCATTTCTCAATGCATGTATCTTGGACTTGGCGAAAAGAAAATTTGAAATAAAGAAAATCCTCATTTTTGAAGATCCTCCACAAGCCATTCTTCACATTGAACACAACACGGCTCCACCCCCTCAAAAATCCTGGCTCCGTAAATTTAGAGGGATAAAAGACACGCAGGCTGCGCTGACTTATGTAAAACTATTTGTGACAAGCGCTCCGGACTCCCAAGTTCCTTTTCATTTAAATTATGAAATCATGCCTTCGGAAGCCTTGTGAAAAACCCAACGCTAACACGCTTAGAGATAAGCAAATCAATACACCGTGAGACGGGTCTCACACAGACAGAATCATCGGCTTTACTCGAATCCATTCTTAATCATGTCAGTTCGGCATTATTACGCGGCGAAGATGTGAAGCTAGCGGGTTTTGGAAGATTCTCCACGCAACATAAAAAATCACGAACAGGGCGAAACCCAAAGACAGGGCAAGCTGTCCCTGTTGCAACACGACGCGTAATTGTTTTTAAGGCGTCGGAAAAGTTAAAAGACAGAGTTGCCGCCGGATGTAGAAAATGATGTGTATAAACCGTATATGACAGACGGCAAAACATATACGCGATCTGTCGCTTTAAACAGCCTTCCTGATTTCATTGAAAAACATGGAGCTGACCCAGAGACCTTATTTCATGAAGTCGGTTTAGACATTCATCTTCTTAAGAACCCTCAATCCTATATTAGTTGGCCTCGAAGTTGCGATCTTCTTGAACATGCGGCGAAAACCTTAAGCCTTCCTGATTTGGGGCTTTTATGGGCTTATGAAGTCCCTGATGACCTTTCGAACACCGGTCCCTCCTTATATCTGGCGAACTTAATGCCGGACGTCATCAGTTTGGTAGATATGATTTTAAAATATCAAGAAATCCATACGAATGGAAAACACTACTCATATTCTCTTGATCACAAAGCCGGAAAAATTACCGGTCATATCGATTTCCACCCCGAAACCCCTGCATGTCGGCAATATACAGAACATATCATGGCGATCGTGCGTTTAGGCGTCAGCCGTTTCATCGGTCCGCCTTTTGATAAACCGTTGGAATTAAAGCTTCAGCATAGCGCGCCAGATGATTTAGCTTTGCATCATAAGGTTTTTGGCTGTCCAATTGTGTTTAATGCACAGCGCACAGAAATGTCATATGATATTCGAGTTCTCGACAAGAAAATGAGTCAGAGAGGGAAAATGCTTAAGCCTCTTTTCAATCTATATCTGAAACATCAGCAAAAGAAATTGCCCAAAAATTTAACGCCTATAATCTCTGCGGTCACAGACTTGATGCCATATGTATTATCCTCCGGCAGAAGTGACATTAAATCCGTATCTCATGTTTTGAATATGAGCCCAAAGAAAATGCAACGGCTACTTAAAGAGGAAGGTACAAATTATTCCGCATTACGGGATAGCGTTAGGGCCCAAATCACCAAACGCATGCTGTTTGAGTCTGATATGTCGATTACCAATATTGCGTCGCTGCTAGGTTATGCCTCAACTGTTCCCTTCGCCAATGCGTGCAAGCGTTGGTATGCGCTCTCGCCGCGAGAGCTTCGAAAAAGCCTAAGGTATCAGGATGACACTTAACATGCTTTTTGGAAGGCCCCGTTCGTAACACGAATAATTCTATTTCAGATGCCTAAGAAAATTGTCCAAAACAATCTCCGGTCAATTCCTATGCACATTTATTGATTCTGCGCACATAATTTGACCCATTGTAAACATCTCGGGTCGAATGGTCGGGATTTCTCCTTACTTCATGCCATTCGAGTCTATCGGAAGGTCAGCATTATCATGAATTAGGAGAGTCACATGAAAATCAAAGCGCTTTGCACCGTAAGCTTTTTCGCCGCCGCAATGGCCATTACCACCCCCGTAGCGGCCCAAGACGCGGTTGAATGGTCTGCGACCGTCGATGCCGTCACCGAGTATAATTTTCGCGGGTTCGGCCTTGGCGCAGAATCGCTACAGGCTGGACTAGAAGCCTCCGTTAGCGGTTTTACATTTGGCATTTGGGCCAGTACTGGCATTGGCCAAGAGAGCCTTGTGAACGCCGACGAGATTGACCTCTATGCAGGTTACGCCTTTGACATCACAGAAACCGTAAGCGCTGATTTGGGCGCAACGCTCTACCATTATCCGCAAGCCGGAGACCTCTTTGATATTGGCACAGATGCGGGCGACGCCTCTACAGTGGAGATTTACGGCGGATTAGCCTTTGCTGTCACTTTCGACCCCAGCGTCTATCTTTATTACGACACAACACTTGAGACATGGACAGCCGAAGGCTCTGCCGGATATTCATGGGCCACAGGTGATAATACGAGCATCGATCTGTCCGGCACGATTGGCACAGTCGAGCCGGATCAGGGCGAGGGCTATAGCTACGGCATTGCCAGCGCGTCTTATAATTACGCGTTTAATGATGCCACATCCGTCTATGCTGGGCTCAACGCCAGCACTTCCTCCGAAGACACATTCGTCAATTTCACCGACGCGTTAAAATTTGCGAACGGCACGTCAGGCACAATCGGTGTAGACAGCAGCACCGTTTGGGCGGGCGTCGGTTTATCAACAGGGTTTTAAGCCTAAACATTTTGCACGGCTAAAGAGAGAGAGCCGCGCAATTGCCCCGTCATTCATATGGCGGGGCTTTTTTATGTCAAAAAAAATGCCGCTCCGAAGAGCGGCAAGTTGAAAAGAAACAATGGGTGGTTTCTCAGAAAAGGTAGAATATTATTGTTTGTATAAATTTGGCGTTGATGTCTTTTGAGAAGATGAGCGATAAATAGTCATTTCATCAGTAACCGTCTCAGGGGATAGGATAACAAAGCCATTATTCGACGCTCTAAGCGTTTGGCTTTGACGCGGAACAGAGCGGCGGACAACACGAACAATTGGTTTAGTCTTAACCGATTTGACATCGCGTTTCACCGTGACGCGATCCGCGCTCTGAACAGTCTTTACTGGCGTAACGCGCTCTGCACGCGCAGAAGCATTGTGCGAATAATCTACAGTCTGCGCTGCTGCGCCTGTTGACGCCCATAGCGCGACAATTGCACAGAGCGATACACGTAAAATCTTTGTCATAATCATCTTCCCGTTTTAGGTCTTCCCAAACCTACTCATGACGCCGTGTCATTTGAT
>CALKXN010000297.1 GCA_938003555.1 uncultured Robiginitomaculum sp.
GCAATGCACCCGCATTAAGCAAGAGGGATAAGTCACGGGCGCTCTGTGAGGTAAAGTTGCCTTCAATATAACCCCGGCCACCTAAAATAGCGCCATTAATACGCGGCGCACTAATGACTTCCTCGTCAAGCACAACAGCAAAGCGTTTGCCAAGATTCTTTGACGTCGTACGGCCAAAGGCAATTGCGCCTTTTGTGTTAAATGTGAAATTCACGATTGGATAGCCATCCGGGTGAGTGCCGGCTTGAGAGTTTTTAAGATCCTCACCCGTAACTTCAGGGCGTTCTTTTAAAATATAAGGCGTCCCCTCCTGACCGTAACGCAGAATGTGTAACGGACGAACGCGTCCCTCTTCGACTGCGCGTCTCATCTCACCAGAATCCGCTTCGCGAACCAAATGGAAACTCATATTCGCGGTTTCGCTGATGCGGCGTTTAATGTCGTCGACATTTTTTGCACCCGGAACTTGGAGCAAAATGCGATCATCACCCTCGGGGGCGATTGTCATTTCCGTCGTACCTGTTGGATCAATCCGATTTCGAAGAACATCAATAGACTGATCAATCGTAGTTTCTTTGATATGCTCAACATTATCATCCGTCAGAGTAAGGCGAAATCCGCGCTCTCCAACTTGCTCAATATCTAAGGTCTTCGCCCCGCCAAGTGAATTCTCTTTAACGGGGACGGATAGCTCTTCTAGGACTTTCATCGCTTCGCCAATTTGCTCTGGCTTAGAGACGCGTCCGGTTATGCTTTTTCCCTCTTGAACAAAATTTGTCGCGAGTATTTTTGACTTTTGCAAACTCGTTTTTGCACTCGACAACTCATTCTTAAGCGTTCGCTCAATAAGGTTTTCGACATCCACCTCAAGGAGCATATGCGCGCCGCCCTGTAGATCGAGACCCAAATTGATGGTTTCGCTTGGCATGAAGTTCGGCAACATATCGCGCGTTTTTTCATTTAGCACATTTGGCGCAGCAAAAATAATGCCGATCAAAAGCGCAAGAGTGATCATAATGATCTTGAAGCGGGAAAAGTATAACATAAGGGCCTAAACCTTTCACCGCAAAGCGCGGCGACTTTGTCGATTAAATGTTTATTTTTTTGATTTGGCGGTTTTTTTGCCAGTGTCATTCGCTGGAGCGGGTTTTCCATGCACATCGCCAATCGCATTTTTGGCGATTTTAATGCGAACGCCCTCCGCGATTTCAACGGTAACGTCGCTCTCGCCAACTTTGGTAATTTTACCAAAGATACCGCCATTTGTGACGATATTGTCACCGCGCGTAAGATTGTCTTGCATCGTTCTAATTTGCTTCATGCGTTTTTGCTGTGGACGCCAAAGCAAGAAGTAAAAAATCGCAATAAGCGGAATGAAAATAATGAATTGTCCCATGCCGCCGCCTGGAGGCGGTGCAGCTTGCATAATTGGAAAGAACATAAATACCCCTATGAGTGGTTATAGCGTAGCGACATTAACCACGCGGTTGTGTGATATATAGAGAGCGCGTTTTTAAACGCAACGGGCAGACCCCTAACTTTTTCTCTGAATATGAAAAAACCGCACCCGCAAGGCGGATACGGCTTTCATTCAATCTGTTTCTGTCGCTTAAGGCGCGCAGTGCCCGCGCGGAAGGCTTAAAACCTGGCCCGGCTGCAATGTACTGTGAACGGATATACCGGACAGCGCAGCGATTTGCTCTTTGCTCACGCAGCTCCGGTTAGCGATAGAATAAAGTGTGTCGCCCGGAAGAACCGCATGAACGTCGCCCGTTGGAACTGGCTGAACATTGCGCACAACGGCGCGGCGCGTGTAATTCGTTGTCGCCTGAGCCTGAGTAACCGTAGCGTTTTGACTTGGGATATTCAGGACTTGCCCGATTTGAATGTCACTGCCGCCCAATCCATTGGCATTCATAATCGCAGAAGCTTTCAGGCCGCCATAACGCTGCCCAATATTATATAGTGTATCGCCTTTGACGACCACATGCTGCGATGTCGGCGTTGCCCAAGAGCGCGTTGCCGCAGGCTCAACATAGCTTGTTGCACCATAAGTCGTGTCTGTACCGGCCTGAACAACAGAGCCGTATTCATATGTCGGCTGAGCATCATATGTCGGGACAGGCTGCGTGAAGATTTCAACGCTACCGCCAGAATATTGTGTGTAGCTACGGTTAGAGGCCGCAATGGCTTCTTCTGCAGAGCTATATGTTTTAGCAATCGGGTACTGGCTAATCTGATCTTCAGTATGCGACTGCGTGGTATATGTACCCGCTTGCTGCGACTGAAATGTTTGGATCGCCTGCGCTTCGTCTGCAGCGGACGTATATGTCTGCGCGAATGCAGCGGGTCCTGCGATAATGAGGGCGGCGAGTGCTGCGCCCCGGAAAATAGTGGTATTCATAATGTGCTCCCATACTCACTTTGCAGAAAGTCTGAAGCATTATGGTTAAGGCTTGGTGAACATTACACTAAAGCGCTTTAGATTTTCCGCTTTCAAAATCAGGCACTTTTATCGGCAAGATGGTCCGCGACTGCTCGCCGTCATAAACCGTCAACTGCCCCTCAACAATACAGGTGATACGGCCCTGCGGGGCGCGTTGATTTAAAAGCGATCCCGGAATTGTATTTATATTGCCAACAAGCAAGATACGGTCAAATGGGGCCTGCCCTCCCCATCCGCGCGATCCATCGCCATGGCGCTGCGTGACATTTGCAATGCCCGTCTGGGCGAAAATTTCGCGAGCCCGCAGAATTAAACGTTGATACCGCTGCACAAGATAAGTCCGAGCGCTTAATGTCGCGCACAAAGCTGCAAGATAGCCGCTGCCCTCACCGATAACTAAAACTTTGTGCTCTGCTTCGATTTTGGCA
>CALKXN010000298.1 GCA_938003555.1 uncultured Robiginitomaculum sp.
TCTCCAACTGCCATGATGCGATTGCCGTCATTGATACTACGGCGAAATAGAACGGGATAAACATCCACAGCGCGTTTCGGTGTCTCGCAATAGTCCAGTAAACGCTCCAGCGCTCTTTCATGGTGCAAAATCAATTTATCAAGGCGGCGATGCGCGCCGATAAAGGGAATGCCATGGGCCGGGCCAATCAGAACATCATCCGGCAGTTCAACCTTTAATTTATGGCAACTATCAATCCAATCTTGCAGCGGGTTTGCCTCTGACTCTGTTGGCCAAACAGAGACATTAGAACTAATATTCGGCAAAATCTGATCTCCTGTTAGGCACAGATTGAGGTCTTCGCTAAATAAGCACGCATGCTCAGGTGAATGACCGGAGCCAACAATAATGCGCCAATCACGCCCCCCGATCTTTAGCGTATCTCCATCTTGGATACGCTGATATCCCGCAGGCATAGATGTAATGGCTTTGCCAAATCCGCCAAAGCGCGCTTTGTATAATTCGATCTGTTCTTCGGTGAAACCTGCCAAACGATAGAAGTCTAGCGCGTGATCCGGGGCGGGCTGTCCTGTGTCGGCGGCCATAAGGCGACAGAGAAAATATTCCCCGCGCGTCATAATGAGCGGCACGCCAAATTTACGACACATCCATCCGGCCAGCCCCGTATGGTCGGGATGCAAATGGGTGCAAATGACTTTAGTAACGGGCAAACCGTCCATTGCTTCAGCAAAAGCGGTGTCCCAAATCGCTTTGCTAGCCTTACTGCCTAGCCCTGTATCGACAACAGCCCAGCCGCGCCCATCACGGATCATATACAGATTGATGTGATCCAGCCCCGTCATTGGCAACGGCATACGCAACCACAACACATCATCGGTCAATTGTGTTACGGTTCCGTTTGGCGGCGCATCATCCATGAAAAAGCGCAGCAGCGGTGAAGAAGTATCTCCCGCAACGAGGCTTTCATCTTTGGCAGCTTTTTTGCTGCTTTGAGTAAGAGCGTTCATGTGTGGAACTTAGCAAAACTTGCGACAATAGATAGGCCTGCATCTACATGCGGCGTATGTACATCTCAGATCAAATAAAAAGGGCAAGCCCCCCGACTTGCCCCCCGGTGTGACCGGTAACCAAGCCGTTTTCATGTGGGGCGATCCAGGCTTGGTTTTTAGTGGGCTTCTCACCCGCACGGGGCGCGTGGCAAGTAAGAAGCCCAGTCTTGCGGCAAGCCGCTCGACCTGTTTTTTTGATAAGGCGATGAACATGAACGCAGGCTAAACGTTTGAAACGCGCTAATGCCTTGTTCATCTACGGTTCACATTCAGAAGCCGCCTCACATTTTGACATTGCCGAAGCGACCAGTTTTCAATATGCGCAACGGCCAAGGGAGAGAATTTATGTCTTACGGAACGCACGCCTATTTGCCTGACCCGCGCAATGACAATGTCAAATTCAATGTCAGCGGAAAACTCGTCCACCGCGACAAGGCCGTAGTGAATGTCTTTGATGCCGGCTTCATGATGGGGGACGGCGTTTGGGAAGGCCTGCGCGTGCATCACGGCAAGATCGTCTTTTGGCCGGAACATCAAAAGCGTCTTGAAACAGGACTTAAAGCGCTCGACATTTCGCTGGATATCACGATGGCCGAGCTTAAGGCGCGCATCGATGAAACGCTAAAGGCCAATGATATGACCGATGGCGTTCATATCCGATTGATGGTCACGCGCGGCCTAAAAGCAACGCCTTATCAAGATCCGCGCGTCGCCATTGGCGCGCCAACAATTGTGATCGCGCCGGAATATAAAACCGCTAATCCAGACACAGCCGTAAACCCGTCCCGCCTCTACACGGTAGCGGTGCGCCGCGGCCGCCCCGATGTTCAAGATCCTGGCCTAAACAGTCATTCCAAAATCAACTGCATCACGGCGTGCATTCAGGCGATTAAAGCGGGCGCAGATGAAGGCTTAATGCTCGACCCCCAAGGCTTTGTCGCGACCTGTAACAGCACGCATTTCTTTATTGTACGAGATGGGCAAGTCTGGACATCGACGGGCGATTACTGTCTTGGCGGGATTACGCGCATGAAAGTGATTGAGCTTTGCGAGGCCAATGACATTCCGGTGTTTCAGAAAAATTTCCGCTTGATGGATTGTTATAGCGCAGATGAAGCATTCACCACAGGAACATTTGCAGGCCTTGCCCCTGTCGGCGAAATCGACGGCCGCAGGATCGGTGACGGCAAACGCGGCCCCATGGTCGAGCGCTTGCAAAGCTTATATTTGGATTTGATCGCCCAGCAGAGTTCATAAAGGGCAGCACAATGTCTCAAGTCATTTGCATGTGGTCTGGGCCGCGCAATTTGTCGACGGCCATGATGCGCAGTTTTGAAAATCGCGCTGATTGCGCCGTATGGGACGAGCCATTTTTCGCACCTTTCCTTGCGGCAACGGGCATAGATCATCCGGGGCGCGAGGAAACTTTAGCGGCGCATGAAACGGATGCAGGCAAAGTCGCCAAGGCGTGCTTAAATCCAACGCCGCAGGGCGCGGTTTATTATTTTCAAAAACATATGCCCCACCATATGATCGCGGGTTTTGATATAAGCTGGATGAAGCGCGCCAAACATTTTCTTCTCATTCGCCATCCTGCTGCCGTTATACAGTCTTACGCCAAAGGCCGCGCACAATTTGACGCAAGCGATATTGGATTAGTCCAGCAGCTCAAATTTTATAACGCTATTATCGCGTTTCAAGACACTGTACCGATCCTCGATAGCAGCGTATTTTTGAATGACCCTGAAGGGCATTTGCGCGCGCTCTGCGCCGCTCTGGATATGCCCTTTGACACAGCCATGCTCTCTTGGCCTGCAGGGCCGCGCGCGACAGATGGCGCGTGGGCGCCCTATTGGTATGCTTCCGTTGAAAACTCGACAGGCTTCGGCCTACCGCGTGAGGCCGTCACGACAGTACATCACACATATCAACCTATATTAGACGCGACTCTCCCAGCTTATCACACCTTGTTTGAAAAGCACCTAATCCCCTAGGCGCGTAATCCGCGCTTCCACATCCGGGCGCGGGCGAGGCGTCAATCCCTGCGTGCTGTCACCCAGATATATAAAGCCTGCAATTTTTTCGCGGCCACTTAGACCAAGCTTTGCCGTTATCACCTCATCAAAAGCGATCCACTCTGACAGCCACTGCGCGGCAAACCCCATCGCGCGGGCCGCCAAGAGCATTTGAAAACAGACCGCGCCAACAGATAAAACCTGCTCCCATTCGGGCGTACCGCGCAGGCACTCCACAGGCGCGCTGACGACAGCCACAACCGTTGGCGCGCGCAGAAGCCGCGCACTTTCGAATACAGATCGATCCAGCGGCAAGTCAGGATTAAGCGCTTTGAACCGAGTCCCGATATATTGACCCAATTCCGCGCGTTGTTCGCCGCGAATAACAATAAAGCGCCACGGCCCCAATTTGCGATGATCAGGAACCCGCGCCGCTAGGTGGATTATCTCATCTACCTGCTGCGCGCTCGGCCCCTCTCCCTCCATCAATTTTGCCGAAGGGGAGCGCCGCGCAGCTAGAAATTCCAAAACTTCGGGGGACGGATCAATTGGGGAATAAGTTGGGATTTGACTCATAATATCACTTTGATAGACGGGAATTATACAAGGGGGACTTATGGCACCACTGAGCCTAAAAGAGAAGGAAAACCAAAAGGCTGCGCGCGAGAAAAAATGCCCGCATTGTCACAAGCCTTATGAGTTTAGCCACATGACGGATTATCTCTTTCGGCTGCGCGGGAATTCAATCATGTGCCATTACTGTATCAAGGAGGGGTATCTTGTTGACCCCAAGAGTGCGATTTACACTGTATTTTGGTTCCTAACGGCTATTTTCTCTGTCATAATCTGCCTTGGCGGAGCATTTTTTGTGACCGCAACCAGTTATGATGAGACCACAGGAAGTTATAGAGTTTTTTGGATCGTATGGATTGCCGCCTTTTTCGCTACAGGCGCGATATTTCGATTTATAACCCGCGCTGTAAAATGGAAATTAGGGACAATTTCACATAACAAAAGAGACAAAGATTACGGCGAAATTCGCTAATTCAATTGAAAGATAAATATGACACCCGAACAAAAATTATCTAGCCTTGGCCTGACCCTCCCCGAGCCGAGCGCACCGGTAGCCAATTATGTGCCCTATGTCCTCAGCGGCAATCTAGTCTTTATTTCAGGTCAAATTTCTAAAATCGGAGATGAGGCCATCGGCGGACGGTTGGGCGAAGACCTGACTGTGGAGAACGGCCAAAAGGCAGCGCGCTTATCGGCGCTCAACTTAATTGCGCAAATGAAGCACGCTTGCGGCGGAGATCTGTCGCGGGTCAAGCGCATCGTAAAGCTTGGCGGATTTGTTCAAGCTACGGCGGATGCGACGCAAGCCGATATTCCCAAAGTCATCAATGGCTGTAGTGATTTAATGGTTGCCGTGTTCGGTGATGCGGGGCGTCATGCCCGCTTTGCCGTATCTGCGCCGAGCTTGCCGCTAGATGTTGCAGTTGAAATTGACGCCATAGTGGAGATTGCCCCGTAGATACATCATGAATGATGCCACCTATAATGCCCGCATAATTTCCGATATTTCGCAAATCGGGCAGACTGCGTGGAATGGTCTACAACCCGGCCCCGCATCGAAAGACTATAATCCCTTTACGGATTACCGTTTCCTGCATGCGCTGGAACAAAGCGGCTGCGCGCAGCCGGAGACGGGATGGGCGCCGTGCCATATTATTATTGAGAGCGACGATGAAACCCCGCTGGCCGCCGCGCCGCTCTATATGAAGTCTCATAGCCAAGGCGAATATGTTTTTGACCATGGCTGGGCAGAAGCGCTGCATAATATTGGTGAGGATTATTACCCCAAGCTGCAATGCGCTATTCCATTTACGCCCGCTAATGGCCCGCGCTTGCTGGGTCATGACGCCGATGCGCGCCGCGCGCTTATCTCGGCCATGGCGCAGCTCTGCAAGGCCCAAGGCGCGTCAGGCGTTCACGCGACATTTCTAAGCGAGGCAGACCGCGCGGACTTTACCACCGCAGGCTTTCTGGCCCGCCAAGATCGGCAATTTCATTTTATCAATCGCGGCTATGACAGTTTCGAGGACTTCCTTGCGGCGCTGGCCAGTCGCAAACGTAAAAACCTGCGTAAAGAACGCCTCAAAGCTCAAGACGATATCACAATTAAACGCCTGCGCGGGGGTGATTTAAGGCCTGAGCATTGGGACGCCTTTTATCAATTCTATCTGAACACCAGCCAGCGTAAATGGGGACGGCCCTATTTGAACCGAACATTTTTTGAGTTGATAAATGCAACATTTGCTGATCAGATTTTGCTCGTTCTCGCTTATGATGGCGACACGCCCATAGCGGGCGCGCTTAACTTTATTGGCGGCGATGCGCTCTATGGACGGCATTGGGGCGCGGCCGTTCACAAACCGTTCTTGCATTTTGAGCTCTGCTATTACCAAGCCATAGACGCGGCGCTAGAGCTGGGATTGTCGCGCGTCGAGGCGGGCGCGCAGGGCGAGCATAAATTGGCGCGCGGCTATGAACCTGTGGTTACGCACAGCGCGCATTACCTCTCCCATCCCGGTCTTCGCGACGCCGTCAAAAATTATCTGGCCCGCGAACGCCGCGCAGTGAATTTCGAGGCGAGCGTGCTTGCCAAGCATACGCCGTTTAAGGCAGACTAGGTCATGGCCCTAAAACGATTTTCAACGCATTATGATTATGGCGAGTCCCTGACAGTCTATGCGGCTTTGAAAGCTGGCGGGTTCACTCCGAACTTTCACGCATTTGAGCATACATCAGTCGCCATTGCTTATATGGACGCGTTTGGCGGCATGCAAATTAGTCTTCCCGAGCAAGAATTTCAGCCTGCAAAAGAGTGGCTTACTTATCTATATGAAAATCCCATTACTGATTTCGACCCCATAAAACGCAGGCATTTTGGAAAATGGAAACGCGGCTCTGTAATGAGTGCGGGATTAACTGGCGTGCCATGGCTCCCCATATTTTTCTTGCCGCCGCTCGCATTATTAGCACTCTTTGCAGTATTAGCCGCTATAGATATTTATCAGGATCCAAGCAGTATATTTGCGGCGCTTTCATTGCTAGTTACCCCTTTAATTCTTATCCACGCCAAATATGTCGCTGGCCCCAAATTTGTGAAAGAAAAAGATGTCCCTACACGGTCCTTATGATGACGAGAATGTTTTCGCGAAAATCCTAAGCGGGGATATGCCCTGCGTCAAAGTTTACGGCGATGCCAATGTGCTCGCGATTATGGATGTGTTCCCCCAAAGCATCGGTCATGTTCTGGTTATCCCGCGCGCCCAATCTCGTAATTTATTAGAACTTGACCCCAAAGACATTGGCCGCCTGTTCGGAACAGTTCAGCGCATATCCCAAGCCGTCGACTCGGCGCTGTCCCCCGAAGGCATTATCGTCACGCAATTTAACGGCGCGGCGGCTGGACAGACCGTCTTTCACACCCATGTCCACATCATCCCGCATTATGCCGGTCACGTCGAGATGCCCCATGCCAGCGGACTTATGGCTGATATGGACGAACTTGAAGCCATCGCTGCCAAGATCAGAGCCGCGCTTTAATCTTGCCCAAAGTCTCTGTCATTATCGTCAATTATAATGCGGGCGAGTGGCTTACGCGCAGCGCGCTCAGCCTTGCCGCGCAGACCATGGCGGATTTTGAATGTTTCATCATTGATAATGACAGCACTGATGGCTCTATCGCCGCCCTGCCCGAATTGGATGATCGCTTTGAGATTATAGAGCTGGGCGAGAATACAGGATTTGCAAAAGCCAATAATATCGGCGCAGTCAAAGCCAGCGGCGAGTGGATTGCGCTGCTTAATCCCGACGCCTTTGCGCGGCCGGATTGGCTGGAAAATCTGCTAGCTGAAACACAGCGCGCGCCCAATATAACCATGGTCGGCTCGCGGCAAATCATGGCGCTGGATAGCGCAGTGCTCGACGGGCTTGGCGATTGCTATTCAGCCTTCGGAATTGCTTACCGCGCAGGCTACGGACACAGCGCGGACAGCACCCCCGACACCGCATATGTCTTTGGCCCCTGCGCGGCCGCTGCGCTTTATCACCGCGAAACATTCCTGCGTCTTGGCGGATTTGACGAGCGGTTTTTCTGTTACCACGAAGATGTCGATCTGGCGCTTCGCATGCGCCTTGCAGGCGGAGAATGCGTGCAAAGCGCGGACGCCATTGTCGATCATGTCAGTAGCGGGATTAGCAATCAAGTCAGCGGCTTTGCTGTATATTACGGCACGCGTAACCGCATTTGGACCTTTGTAAAATCCATGCCGTTTGCGCTGCTGATTCTCCTCGCGCCCCTCCATATCTTTGCCAATCTAGCTTATCTGCTCTGGTCAGCCTTTCGTCCGGGGCGGTTTAAACCGACGGCGCGCGGCATCTGGCATGGTCTCAAAGGCCTACCGGATATATGGGCCTCTCGGCGCGAGGTGCAGAGCCATACCCAAATCGGCGTAACAGATGTGTTATCGACCCTAACATTTAACCCGATAAAAGTCATGCGGCGCGGGGTGCATTTGCGCCCGCCTATTGCTAAGGAGCTCGAATGAGCACTGATAACACCATAGCCGCCGGACGGCGCGTTCTTGATATTGAAATTGACGCAATGCGCGATTTGCGTGACGGATTAGGCGAAGATTTCGCTGCTGCTGTCGCGCATTTAAAAGCCTCCAAAGGCCGCGCTATTTTAGCGGGCGTCGGAAAATCAGGCCACGTTGCGCGCAAAATCGCGGCAACACTCGCCAGCACCGGAACGCCCTCGCTTTATGTCCACCCAACCGAAGCCAGTCACGGCGATATGGGCATGATTACACCCGACGATACGGTCATCGCATTATCGCGCAGCGGCGAGACAAATGAGCTGGCCGATATGATCGGATATTGCCGCCGCTTTGATGTGCCGCTTATGGCGATCACGGCCAAGGCGGGCAGCACGCTGGCGCGCTCCGCCAATTTTCCGCTCATCATTCCGGATGCTCCCGAAGCCTGCGCAGAGACCCGCGCGCCGACCACCAGCACCACATTGCAGATCGCTATGGGCGACGCGCTCGCTGTTGCGCTGCTTGAGGCAAAAGGCTTCACCGCCAAAGATTTCAAAACCTATCACCCCGGCGGCGCGCTCGGCGCATCGCTCGCGACAGTGTCCGACTTAATGCACAGCGGCGACGCGGTGCCGCTTGTAGACAGCGACACGCCCATGTCCGAAGCGCTCATTATCATGAGCGAAAAAGGCTTTGGCTGCGTCGGCGTGATGGACGGCGGAGGGTTCGCAGGCATCATTACCGACGGTGACCTGCGCCGTCACATGGACGGCAACCTCACCACAAAAACCGCCAAAGCTATAATGACCGCCAACCCTAAAACATCAACGCCAAGCGAACTCGCCGCCGACGCCCTACGCCGCATGACCGCTGAGCCGCCCAAAGTGATGCAGCTATTCGTACTGGACGGCAACGCGCCTGTCGGGATTTTACATTTGCATGATTGCCTAAGGGCGGGACTGGCTTAGGGGCGTGAGAGCTTTGTTTGATCGCCGAAGTGTTTTTTGGCGTATAATGGGGGGGCTAAGCTTATTATTGCTCGCCACCCTGAACGCTGTTGCAGCTTATTTTGCTTATGAAAAACTGTGGCTCCCATTGGATTATGTGACAGGAATCAGGACAGTGCTTTTTCCTCTTATCCTCTCTGGTTACGTAATAGTTATCTCAAAACATCAATGGAAGAAACCTGACACCAAGATGCTGATCATTTTCTTTCCAATATTTTTAGTCTGTAGCTTATATTTTCACTATGAATATCTAGGCTCCTTTGAGAACTTCAAGAAACGTCCACCGCCTCTTTTAAATAAGGGTTACGCAGAGCGCTATTTTGATTCATTTCTATGGCTCTGCTCTGTCAACTTGGCTTTGATGGTTATTCCATTATGGACGAGTTGGGGGCAGAGTGAATCAAAAATCGTGGATACGTTTTCATGATGAAACGGCAAAGACATTATTCCGGGTGGGAAATTGCGGGACTGATGGGGAGCACGGTGTGTCTGTTATATATATTGGCTGCGCCGCTATATATCTTGGTTATCTATATTATCGATAGTTTCATTTTTGACATTCTGGATGGCTTGTTTGTGGGTTTCGTTGGCCTAGTTGTCGCGACAACACTGTCCCTAACCGTGCGGCAGTGGTTCAGACCTTATCCAAAAATGGCGATTATGGCGATTATCGTTGCCGTATTATCTGTAGCATTTATCATCGTCATGTCCCTCATATCAATGTTCGACATTATAGCATTAAACGGTGAGGGTTCTAGATTTGCCCTGGCCGAAGACATAGCCATAATGCTTCTTTGGACAGTCCCTTTTTGCATTCTCCCCATTTGGATGAACCGTCTGCGCTGGCGCAAAATCATTCCGTCTCAGACTGAGGCCTTTGAATAGAGGCTTCACCCTGAACTTTCGCCAATCGCATTTCTTCGCGAATATCGCCGCGCACGACGGCGGCTTCGACGCTGAGTTCGTCGAGGACCAAAGCACGTTCGGCGTCAGCGAGACCGTCTTCTAATTTGCCTTGGCGGCGGCGCGCATCGGCGCGGTAGATCAGGGCTTGCACATTGACGGGGTCATAGGCGAGCGTGCTGGTGAGGTCGATTTCGGCATAGTCCCAACGGCCTAATTTAGCGTAAGCCCGCGCGCGGATGATGCGCAAATCTGTATTTGATTTTGCAAGATCCAAACCGCTATTGGCCGCGCGATAGGCGGCGGTAGGATCTTGGCCGACAAGCCAAAAGTCAGCCGCTTGAGCGTAAAACTCTACGCGCATTTTAGCGGGGCCAATGCGCGGCTCACTGCCCATTTGTTCCAACTGCGCGGCGGCCATGCGAGTCTCTCCGGCGGCAAAGAGCGCTAACGCCGCGCAGTGACGCGCGCGGCGACCGCCCCCGCGAGATTGCCAGATCATGGCATCTTCAAATGCCGTTTCCGGATCATCATTGATTTTCTCCAGGCACTGCTCGTGCAATTGATCAAAATCCATATCTTCGGGCGCAAGCGCCTGCGGCGTCGGAACGACATCCGGAATCTCATCAAATTGTAAATTTTGCGCGGCGTCACTGTCGGTGACCTGCGCATGCGCATAAGTCCCCATGACAAAGGGAAGACAAGCCGCTAGAGCAAAACAAAAGATGGAGCGATATATTTTCATTCTGCTTCATCGCAAATAAGGGCGACAGCGACAATGCAGTCACGCATTAAACATCAGCAAGGCAAAATCGCGCTTCTTGGCGCGGGTTATGTTGCGCGCGCGCTCATCCCTACTTTAGGGAAAATGGGCTGGGAGATTATCGCAACCACGCGCGGCGGGCAAAATTTCTCGGGCTGTGAAACCTATGCTTACGATGCCGAAGACGGGATAAGCGGCACGCTTAAGACGGCGCTACGCGGCTGCACGGCAATCATATCGTCAATTCCGCCCAAACGGGATCGTGATCCTGTCGTCAAAGATTTATCGCGTCTGGATTTACAAAGCGTGGAATGGGCGGCCTATCTTTCCGCGACAAGCGTTTATGGTGACCGCGCAGGCCAATGGGCCTTTGAAGACGAGCTCTTATTTCCGACACTAAAACGTGGCCGCCGCCGCGTCTTGGCGGAACTGGATTGGCTAGAATCGGGCTTACCTGTTCACGTCTTTCGTTTGGCGGGAATTTACGGCCCGGGACGTGACCCATTTGATAAAATTCTATCGGGCGCAGCCAAGGTTATCGAAAAGCCCGGCCATATCGTAAACCGTATTCACGTTGAGGATATTCTCGCCGCGCTGCTGTCCAGTATGAAAAACCCAAACCCCTGCACGGTTTACAATATCGCGGATGGTCACCCTGCCCCGCCCGGTGATGTATTGGATTACGCCGCGCAGCTTTGCGGCGCGCCAAAGCCGCCGCGTTACGCGCTTGATAAGGCAGATATATCCGACATGGCCCGCAGTTTTTACGCTGAGACAAAGCGCGTTGCAATTGACCGCGCAGCGTCAGAGTTAGGCTTTGTCCCTAAATATCCTACTTACCGCGAAGGGCTGAGCGCGGTATGGGCCGCGCGTAATATAAAGAACTAAGTCGCTTCATCCAGCGCAGCATCAAAGCGCGCTCTTATTTCTTCTGGCGTATGGTTCATATTGACCGGACGCGCGACCATTTCCCCGTCAGGCGAGAGCAGCATCAAGCGGCCCGTAATGATACCGCCATTAAAATAATTTCGCACGGGCGCTTCGACACCGTTTTTAGCCGCCTGAGCATAAAACCCGCCGAGGTCTTTATCGGTATAATCCAGACTTACGAAAATCATGCCGCGGTTTTCATATCCCGTGCGAACATCATTGATTTTAGGTGTCAGGAGTTTGCAGCTGGCGCACCATTCGGCATAGGACAGAACCGCAATGACTTTCGCCTCTTTGATTTGCGTTTGACTATACGCCATAGGTACGGGGGCAGCGCTTTTCGAACAGGCCGTGAGCGCCGTAAAAACACTCATCACCAGAACACCGAAAACAAGATTACGCATAAGCCCTCACAATAAAGGCACCTTAGAAAGGTGCCTTTAAAAATTCAATTTCTTTTAGGTAAAACCTATCCGGCTTTATTTAAGGCCATCATCATCTGTTCCTTAATTTTCGCAGGTGTGGTCGTTTTATCAATCATAGCAACGGCGCTATCGCTTCCCATAGGCACAAGATAAAGGCGGCCGGTTTTAATATTTCCATCCAGCGCAGTCCGGATTGCGCCCTCAACACCGGCGGCTTCGGCTTGGGCGTAGAAATTATCGGCGTCTTTATCCGTATAATCAAGCTTCACAAATTTAACGCCTTGCTTTTCCATAGCGGCTTGCATGGCTTGAATTTTTGGGTCTAGAATTTTACAGCTTCCGCACCAGTTAGCATAGGTCATAACAGCGACCACTTTGGTGTCGACTTTAGCTTCACTCATAACCTCAGTTGATACAGCAGTAGACGCGCTATCCGTAGCCGGAGCTTTGGAACATGCGCCAAGAGCCAGAGGCATACTGATCAAGGCGGCGGTGATTATAGATTTCATTTTTATCTCCATTACATTTAAGGAGCGGATAGAAGGTTGCATGACGATGCGCTAGTGAATTTGCTTCACGTTTTCGTGCGAGTGAGGCGCGCAAAGAGCCCGCCGCCAAATGCGCCGACCACAAGTAAGGTAAGATAATTTGGCCAAAACTCAGCGCGCCCAATAGGCTGCGTGCCTTTGCCCACAACTTTAAACGCGGCCAGCATCGCCATGAACAAAACGATGCCTGCAACCGCGTAAACAAAGCCCCGCGCCCAGCCCGTTTTGCGCGCCGTCAGCCCTGCGGCCGGGAAGGCAATCAACGCAGCTACGCTAATCACGACAAGCAAAGTCGGAAACAGACCGCCCAAATCATTTTTGATCAAGTCGAGATATCCGCCAATTCCGATGTTCACAGGAATATAGGAACCGACAAAAATTGAAGACGCGATAACGCTAAGGAACGCCATAACACTAACGCTAAGAAGAAAAGCGATGATTATAGAACCCTTGCTCCGGCGGCGTATATTGTCATCAATGTGAATTGCTTTATCATCGGTCATGACGCATTTATGGCGCAGCATGCCCATGGTCGCAATGGCCTAATTTGTGAGGATATATGTTTAGATCAGTTTTAACTCTAACGGCCGCAACTGCGCTCGCCGTGTCAGGATGCAATAAAGCCGGAGAAGCCGAAGCCAAAACAGCCTCGGCACAATCCGCGGTTGCTCCGCTTAAGTCCAATGCGACCGATGAAACCGTAGCCGTGCAAACGCAAATTGTCACCGATGGTCTCAAAGCGCCATGGGGCCTCGCTTTTCTTCCGGATGGCGGATATTTGGTTACGGAGAAAACAGGCGGCGTCATACGCGTTGCAGCAGATGGCACAAAAGTGAAATTATCCGGAGCGCCGCAGGCTTATGTCGCCGGTCAGGGCGGATTGCTCGATGTGGTTTTGTCGCCAAATTTTGCCGCCGATAATACGGTCTATGTGACCTATGCTTACGGCGACAAAGACGCGAATGGCACAGCCGTTTTCAAAGCAACACTGGGCGCAGAGAGCCTCAGCGGCAAGACCATATTCAAGACCTCCCCGCCCAAAGATACCGCTAATCATTACGGCGCGCGCATGGCCTTTACGCCCGATGGTAATTTCATCCTGACAATGGGGGATGGCTATGCTTACCGCGAAGAAGCGCAATCGCTGGACAACCACTTTGGCAAAACCCTTCGCCTTACTACCGAAGGTAAAGCCGCGCCCGGCAATCCCTTTATCGGCCAGGAGGGCGCGCTGCCTGAGATTTATTCCTATGGGCATCGTAACCCGCAAGGCCTGATTTATGACGCGGCGAGCAATACGGTCTGGCTACATGAACATGGCCCTAAGGGCGGTGACGAAATCAATAAAGTCGAGTCATCGCTTAATTATGGCTGGCCGGTGGCAACGTTCGGGATTGATTATTCCGGCGCGCAGATTAGCCCGTTTGAAACCTATAACGGCATGACCGACAGCATTTATTACTGGAACCCGTCTATCGCGCCATCGGG
>CALKXN010000299.1 GCA_938003555.1 uncultured Robiginitomaculum sp.
CCGTGATCCGTAAGATATTGTAATTGCGCGTAATTTCCGCTCCCATCGAAAGATATGCTCCTGCGGCGACGCCGCAGCTTTGCAAAAGATCCCTGCCTGCGCAGGGATGAGCGGGAGGGGGAGTTGGGCGCTTCAAAATCAAGGATGAATATTTTTTACGCCGTGTCTTTCAAAGCTAGGGTATATTGCAACTGTCCTTATCTCATTGGGCAGGCAAGCGATCGTTGGCTGGCTGGAGATAGGGCGGTATGGGAGAAATGGCGATTAAACGTATCGTCAGGACTCCCGCGAGCGAGAGCTAAAGCGACCAAAACTCGCCGGTGGCCGTTCGCAGCCTTACCGCCGTGCGGTGGTGGAATTTGCCTTTGGGTGAATGAAGCCGCTTGAGCCCTATCACCCGCTCAAGGTGATTGAGAACGAAACACTTAACCTCCGGTACTTTTCCGGTTTTTGATTACCCGCACGGACGCCCTACTTTTTAAAGATTATAGGAATTGAGATAAAAATGCCACGGAATATCCCGAGAAAGTTGTCAAAGGCGCATATAGCGCGCCTAAGAGATTCTACGCGGGCGGCAAGCGCGCCAAGGCTTAGGCGAACAAGACCTCTGGATTTACCATCGTTTTGATTTCGAGCACATTATTATTGGGGTCGGCGATGAAGAATGTCTCTTGTTCATATTTATCGCCTTTAAAACGGCGATAAGGCTCGTCAATATAAGTGAGGCCAGCTTTGGCGATGCGCGCTTTGACAGCGTCGAAATCGTCTTGGGTCAGGTGAATACCAAAATGCGGGACGAGCACGGCGCCCATATCGACGTCGTGGCGGACATTGGGGAGCTGTTCTTTGCTCTCATGCAAGGTTAGCTCATTGCCCCAAAAGTTGATGTCCACCCATTTGCCCTCTTCGCCATTGCCAAGCGTGCAGCCTAAAACATCGGTGTAGAATTTTATGGTTGTTTTCAGATCACCGCCCGGAATGGCGAGATGGAGGATAGACGACATATGAGAGCCCTATGGGTTGTATTTGCACCTTATATGTCGTGTTCTAACGGTATAGGGCAGGCAGGATTTTTCTAAATTTATAGGGAGCTCGGTGAAAAGACGTTCCGATTTGATTGGTTCAGGCAATAAAAAACCCGCCATAAGGCGGGCTTCATAAAGAATGTTGCGCGATCTATTTGATGTCAGGGATAGGCGCGAGAAGCGTCATGTCTTGACGCTGGAGTAAATCACGGCGCATTTGCAGATAGATTTTAGCTTCCGGCGTATCCATATGTTTGGCCATATCGGCCCAAGTGAGCTTGTCCATATTCACGCTAGCGCCAAAGAGCTCCGCAAAAGCTTCACCCGGCGTGGGGTCTGGCGGGAATTTGCGCAGACGCACATCTACATCCGCGTCGATTTCAGCCGCCGCTTTAGCGGCAGCGATCGCCACATTAAGCCCGCCAAATTCATCGACCAAGCCGTTCTTCATGGCTTGCTCGCCCGTCCAGACGCGGCCTTTGGCGATCTCGCGCACATCCTCAATCGGCATGGCGCGGCCATCTGCGACGCGGCCCGTAAAGTCGACATAAATGTCTTCCATCATATCGCGGTAAGCTGCGCGCGTTTTTTGCGTCCATGGCTCGTCGCTGGAATAGACGCTGGTATAGTCGCCGCCAACGGACAGGCTTTCGACATTATAGCCGATTTTCTCATAGGCGCCTTCAAGGGCAACCTTGCCGCCGACAACGCCGATAGACCCGGTGATGGTCGTGGGCAGGGCGATGATTTTATCGGCCGGGGCGGCAATATAATAACCGCCGGAAGCTGCATATTGGCCCATAGAGACGATGACGGGCTTGCCTTCGGCTTTGGCGCGAATGATTGCGTCCCAGATCTGGTCTGAAGCAATGGCAGAGCCGCCCGGGCTGTCGACGCGAATAATGATCGCTTTGACTTTTTCGTTCTCGGCCGCCTCTGTGATGGCTTTTGACATTTTATCACTGGCAATCATCGTGTCAGGACTGAATGGGTTTGCCGCGCCGCCGCCGCCCGTGACGATCGCGCCCTGTCCGCCGACAAGGGCGATGACAGGCGCTTTGATATTGAGCGGGATTTCGTAATCGCTAATGGCGAGGAATTTACCTTTATCTCCAGCTTGGGTCTTTGCGGCCTCGCGGGCAGCAGCGTAATGACCAAGTTCATCGACGAGGCCCAGTTCTAAGGCGCGTTCGGCGCTATAGGGCGCGCCTTCGAAGATTTCTTTGGCGCGGGCGGTTGTCTCAATGCCGGCGCGGTCTTCGGCGGTATATGTTGCGGCTGTGTTATAAAGAGAGCTGATCAAAGAGAGGGTGGCCTCGCGGTGAGGCGCGGTGAAGGTCTCTTGGGTATAGATATTGCCCATGCTCTTATATTCATGGAACTGAACGAAGTCCGCTTTGGCATCAAATTTGTCCATGACGCCGCCATAGAAGCCAACCTCGGCGCGGTAACCCGCGGCAGAGAAGGTCGCTGTATCTTGCAGATATATTGTATCCGCTGCAGACACGGCCATATAATTTGAAGGGGTCGTGCCCTCAAAGCCTTGCGCGAAGACGGTTACGAATTTACCGGAGGCGCGAAAATCTTTGAGGGATAGGCGTAGTTCTTCTGCAACGGCAGGCGACATTCCATAGGGATTGGCGCGGATGAACAAACCTTTGACGCGGTCATCATCCTGCGCAGCGTCCAATTTCTGAACGACATCAATCAGACTGTTTCCGGACGGGCCAAACAGTGTGACCACGGTTTGATCGGGTAGGGGCTTGGTCAGATCAAGGACTAAAACCGCTTCGCCGGGTACGGTGACAACCTCGTCGGAGCCGACAGAGGCAATCATGGCGCCGATAGTGCCGAAGGTGATAATAAAGAACAGGATCGTAAAAAGAACCAGTCCTGTGATAGAGCCAAACAGGCTAAGGAGGAAAGTACGCATAAATATCTCACATTATATATATACCCTAGATAGCGCCCTTTGCGCGCGGCGCAAGTGCGCGATTCGCCCGGCCTGACGTGCAGAAGTGATGGCCGCTGTAATTTTTATAATATTTGGCAATTTGAAGCGTTGCAATTTGCAGATGGCAACGATAAACACCGCCCACTTTCACGTATCTGATGAATCATTTCAGCCGTGACCCACAATGGGGCGTAGCCAAGCGGTAAGGCATCGGGTTTTGATCCCGTGATCGTTGGTTCGAATCCAGCCGCCCCAGCCAATTTTCATTTTAATGTCAATCTTTTCACTGTAAATAATAGTCGAAATTTATAGCATTTTTTTCCATCCTAACGATTGATTAACGGAATTTAGCGGTGTAGCTTCCGCGGACTTTGCAGGAAGGCTGAGTATAAAATTTATATGAGTGCCCTTGTCTTTAGGGTGTGAATGTGATTTTGTAACAAAAGTTAAATGCAACTGACTTGCTGCTTGGGACATGTCCGAAGTGGCCAGCAAGATTAAACGCGCCGTAAAACTAAGGCGCTAAACGGGAGTACATTTGGTGAAGCTTCACTCATCTGCTTTGCGCGCATGCGCTTTGTCGGCCGCGCTATTCACAGCTGCGCCGCTCATTTCCGTACAGGCCGCTTCGGCGCAGTCCTCGTCATTGACGGCGGAGTACGTCCAAACGCTTGAGCGTATAGAGAATGCGAAAATCCGCATTGCTCAAACTGAGTTATTTGTGTCTCAGCAAGGGGAGCGCATCTCAGAGCTGCGCGCTCTTATTGCGAGCGCCCCTGCGACCAATGCTGAGATTGAAGCGATGTTGCCTAAGGCGGTGACGCAGGTGGAGCGCATGATTAATAGCGATGCGCCTTTCTTGATTGAAGAGCGCCGCAACAGATTGCTTAAATTAAAAGAAGTTATCGCCAGTAGCGAATATGCGCCTGTTGATAAATATGCCCGCCTGCTCAGCTTGCTGAAGATCGAAATGGAATATGGGCAGTCGATTGATTATTATGAAGGTGAACGTCCTCTTAATGATGGCGAGCAGCCTATCATGGTTCCTGAGACCAAGCAGGTTAAGGATGATGATGGCGTCGAGACGACAGTGCAAGTTGTCGATGAGATTACGGGCGAGCCAAGTATGATCCCTGAGCAGGGTTATTACATTTATTATGGCCGACTCGCTCTGGATTACCTTAACGTAGAGGCGACGTCTGCGCGCCGCTGGAATGGTGATACAAAAACGTGGGATGAGCTATCTGCTGGTGACCTTGTTAATGTACGCCGCGCTGTGCGCATGGCGCGCGGTGAAACGGCTCAGGCTGTTATCGCCGTAGAGCTTAAAGCCCCAGGTTAGATATAGAATTTTCCGCCTTCGGGCGGCTTTAGTGTTCAGGCTTTTAAGGTCTGGATTGATTGGCGGGTTGCCGCCGGAAATTTCGGGAATGATATCGGATCAGGCCCAAACGAAATCGGAAGGAAGATATGTTGAAGATTTCATACTCCAAAAGCTTGCTGGTTGCTTGCGGGACGCTTGGGCTTACGCTCGCAGCTGCCGCGCCTGCCTCAGCACAGCTAGAGCGGGCCCTCGATGTTGCCAAAAGCTCGACTGCACAAAGCCAATCGGCTCAAAGGCAGGTTGATAGTGCTGATGATGCTGCGGGATCAATGAAGCGCGAATATCTGGCTGTTTTACAGCAAAAAGATAATGTTGAGCTGTTTGTTAAGCAGCAGGACGTCTTTTTGGAGTCGCAGTCAAGTGAGCTGAGCTCACTGCGTTTGCAACTGGATACTGTTGAGCAGACCAAGCAAAATATGACGCCAATGATGCTGCGCATGGTCATCGCTTTGGAGGACTCTGTAGAGAGTGATCTTCCTTTCCGCCTTGCGGAGCGCCGCGGGCGTCTTGACCGTTTGAAGTCCTTTATGGGTGATCCTTCTGTAACACCGGCTGAGCAATATCGTCAGATTTTGAACGCCTATAAAATTGAAGTGTCTTACGGCCAGCAACTTGATGCTTATGAAGACTCGCACCCCTCTGATCCGACGCGTTTCGTGAATTATGTGCGTTATGGCCGCGTCGCCTTTCTCTACATCACGAAAGATGAGAGCGAGATGGGCCGTTTCAATATGGAAACCCGTCAATGGGATGAGGTCACGGCAAGTGAAGCGCCTGGCGTTCGCCGCGCAATGCGTGTTGCCCTTAAAGAATCTGCCCCAGAAATGGTCGTGGCACCAGTTGTCATTGGCGGAAACTAGTCAGAGCGAAGATTTAAGAAAGTGAGTAATTCAATGAACAAATTTGTTAAAACTGCCGCTCTGGCGATGGGCGGCGTCATGCTAATGTCCACTCCGGCCAGCGCGCAGATTACATCTATCAACGATCTGCTAAGCCAGGTGCGCCAAGATGTGCAGCAAACTGAGCAAGATAACCGTCAACGTTTATCAGAGTTTGAAGCCGCCAAGAGCGCGCAGCAATCTAAGCTGAACGCCGCGAAGCGCGAACTGAGTGATCTTGAATCGCGCGCGCGCCAAGTGCAGTCGAGTTTTGATGCCAATGATCGCCGTATTGCGTCTCTTGATGACCAATTGAGCGATGCTCAAGGTGAGTTCCGTGAGGTCTTCGGTCTCGCGCGGACAAAGGCCGGTGAGTTTAAAGTTATGCTCGATAGCTCAATCGTTACGGCGGAGTATCCTGAGCGTACAGGTGTTTTGGGCCGTATTGCGGACTCTAAGGCTTTACCAAGTTCAGAGCAGCTAAATGAAATTTGGCAGCTTATGCTGGGTGAAATTGAAGCGCAGCGCGAAGTGAAGACTTTCACAGCTGACGTGGCTAATATGGGCGAGGGCGTAGAGATTACGCGTGTTGGCGCGTTTAACGCGTTCACAAAAGCCGATGCCCAATATGTACGCTATGTTGCTCCGAAGGACGGCAAAGATGCATTTATGACAACATTGCCAAAGCAGCCAACAGGTGCTCCGGCTAAAGCGGCGCAAGCTGTTGCGGGTGCTGCAGCGGGCTCAATGGTTGCGGCTCCAATCGATCCGACACGCGGTAGCTTGCTTCGCTCATTTGAGCGCGTTCCAAATTGGAAAGAGCGCGTCGCGCAGGGCGGCATCATTGGTTACATCATTGTGGCTCTAACGGTTGCGGGTGTTCTATTTGGTTTGCTGCGCATTCTTATGCTACTTGGCGTATCCGGATCTGTTCGCAAACAGGCTCGTTCTGCTAAGGCGTCTTCGAAGAACCCGCTTGGCCGTATTATGCTTGCTGCTGACGAAGCTGCTGGCGCTGATGGCGAAACCCTTGAGCTTAAGATGGATGAAGCGATTCTGCGCGAATCTCCGAAGCTTGAGAGTGGTTTGAACATTCTGAAGCTCGCGGCCGGTATTGCGCCGCTCTTGGGTCTACTCGGTACGGTTACAGGTATGATCAAGACCTTCCAAGCCATGATGATTTATGGTGTTGGTGACCCGCAATTGATGGCTGGTGGTATTTCCGAAGCTTTGGTTACGACCATGCTTGGTTTGATTGCCGCTATCCCGCTTCTTATCCTGCACAGCTTCTGCTCTTCGCTTTCCCGCGGTGTTCAGAACACGCTTGAAGAACAGTCTGCAGGCATCGTTGCTCGCCAGATCGAAAATCGCCGCGTTTAATCCGGCTTGATAGCTGCGGCGGTGTGTTCGCCGCAGCTCATTTCCGCCGCCACGGATTTATGTGGCTGCATACCCCATGTGATTTGAGGATAAGATGGAATATTTAAATCCCGCAAATGCCATTGAAGGCCTACAAACATTTCTCGCTCAAGGCGGTCCTGTTTTGTTAGCTATCGCATTGGCTGCTTTCGCGATGTTTTCCTTTGTGATGGAGCGCTTGGCATATTACAGCATGGCGCATAAATCTGTTGTCAGAGGTTTGCGTGACAGTTGGGTGAGCCGTGAAGACAATAAGAGCTGGAAAGCTCACGCCATACGCGACGAATATATCAGTCAGGTGAAGGCCAAAACTGAAGCGAATGTCGGTATCATTAAGACACTTGTTGCGATTGCGCCGCTGCTGGGCCTTTTAGGTACGGTTTATGGTATGATCACAGTGTTTGATGTGATGGCGCTATCCGGAAGTTCTTCTGCCCGTTTGATGGCTGAGGGCGTCTTCCGTGCAACAATCCCGACAATGGCGGGTATGGTTGTGGCCTTGTTCGGCTTGTTTTTAAGTAATTATGTAGAGCGCCGTGGGCGCCGCGAAACAGCGGCATTCGCAGACACGCTTGATGTAGGCTAGCGCTCTGCGCGCCTAAGAAAAGGATATGATATGAGACGCCGTAGAGGATCCGGAAACGACGAAGCCGAAGTAGATATGACTCCAATGCTCGACATTGTTTTCATCATGTTGATTTTCTTTATCGTAACCGCAACATTTTTGGACGAGACGGGCAAAGATTTCCGTCAGCCTCCACCCCCCCCAGAGGATCAACCTGATTCTGAGCCCAAGCCTGCGATCGTCGTGTACGTGAATGGGGCCAATTCATGCTCAGTTGACGGAACGTCAACGGGGTGCGGAGAAGTGCCGTTGCAGGTTGAAACTGCGCGCGCTGAAAAGCCGGGGGCTGCTGTTATCCTGCGTATGGATGAGAGAGCAAAACACGGCATCATGGTTGCGATCAAACAGGA
>CALKXN010000300.1 GCA_938003555.1 uncultured Robiginitomaculum sp.
GAAAAATGCGTCCGCCAAAGAGGTTATCGACCCTTGGCTCAAAGAGCACAAAGCCAGCGTCAAAGCCTATGACTCCGCCTATACCCGCCTCTCCGGCGCGGGCGGTTGGACCCTCGCTAAATTCGCGCTGGCTGTCGCGCAGCTGCAGGAACTTACTGCGGGGTAGAATGCTGAAATTTCGCGAATGCGGGTCCGTTAATCGCTCCGCGATTAATCGGGAAGTTCAGCGCCCCTTGCATATGCGGATTAAATTCCTATCTGTGAGTCAGACAGAATTTTGCATATCCTTGCGATATGCCCATGGAGGACTCTATGAATCCGGAAAAAATGACCGCGCGCGTTCGCGCTGTTGTGCAGGCCGCCCAATCGCTTGCCCTTCAAAATAATCACCAACAGCTTGTCCCCGCGCATCTTTTTGCGGCGCTGCTTGAGGAAAAAGAAAAACTCGCCAGCAACCTGATTAGCGCGGCGGGCGGCGACAGCCTTGCGGCGGCAGCGGGCGCGGCAAAGATATTAGATAAATTACCCGGCGTGGACGGCGCGGGGGCGGATCGCCTGATGATGAGCGCTGCCGCCGCCAAGGTTCTGGCCAAGGCCGAAAAAGCGGCGAGCGACGCCGGCGACAGTTTCGTCTCTGCCGAACGCCTCTTACTGGCCCTGTCAGGTGATAAAGAGATCAATGGCGTATTATCAGGCGCAGGCGTGACGCCAAGCGCTCTGGGCGAGGCCATTAAAAACCTGCGTCAGGGACGTAAGGTCGATAGTGAAAATGCCGAGGACGGCTATGAGGCGCTCGCCAAATATGCGCGCGACCTCACCCAAGCTGCGCGTGACGGAAAGCTTGACCCGGTCATTGGCCGCGACGAAGAAATTCGCCGCACCATGCAGGTCCTCTCGCGGCGATCTAAAAATAATCCACTACTCATCGGTGAACCCGGCGTGGGTAAAACCGCGATTGCCGAAGGCCTTGCGCTGCGTATTATTAATGGCGACGTGCCGGAGAGCATTCAAGGCAAGCGCCTGCTGGCGCTGGATATGGGATCGTTAATTGCGGGGGCAAAATATCGCGGTGAATTTGAAGAGCGTCTGAAAGCGGTGCTCAAAGAAATTGAGGCCGCCGACGGACAGATCATTCTATTTATCGACGAAATTCACACCCTTGTCGGTGCGGGTAAAGGTGAAGGCGCGATGGACGCGGCGAACTTATTGAAACCTGCTCTGGCCCGCGGAGAGCTGCATTGCGTTGGCGCGACGACGCTAGATGAATATCGTAAACATTTGGAAAAAGACGCGGCGCTTGCGCGGCGCTTTCTCACCGTATTTGTGACAGAGCCGACGGTTGAAGCGACCGTCTCAATCCTGCGCGGGCTGAAGGATAAATATGAAGTCCATCACGGCATTCGGATTTCCGATGCCGCGATTGTCGCCGCATCGACATTATCACACCGCTATATCACCGACCGTTTTCTGCCCGACAAAGCGATAGATTTGATGGATGAAGCCGCCAGCCGCCTGCGTATGCAGGTTGATAGCAAACCCGAAGCGCTGGACGAAATTGATCGCCGCATTGTGCAGCTGCGCATCGAAGAGCAGGCCCTGCGTAAAGAAAAAGATAAAGCGTCCAAAGAACGCCTTGGTAAATTATCCAGCGAGCTTTCAGAACTGGAATCGCAAAGCGCGGAGATGACCGCAAGCTGGCAAGCCGAGAAAGCTAAGCTGGCCGACGCGGCTGAGACGAAAGATAAGCTTGATCAAGCGCGCAGTAAATTGGCCGAGGCCGTGCGCCAAGGCGATTATGAGCGCGCGGGGCGCCTTCAGCATGAAGACATTCCCGCGCTGGAGTCTCATCTGGCCGCCGCCGAAGCAGCCAAGGCCGATGGCAGCGAAATGGAAACCGTGGACGCCGACCAAGTGGCCGCTGTCGTGGCGCGCTGGACGGGAATACCCGCCGAAAAATTATTGGGCAGTGAGCGTGAAAAACTGCTGGACATGGAAAGCTATCTTGCCCGCCGCGTCGTCGGCCAAGCCGAAGCCGTGTCTGCCGTATCCGACGCCGTGCGCCGCGCCCGCGCCGGACTTAAAGATCCCGCCCGTCCCATTGGCAGCTTTATTTTCCTTGGCCCAACGGGCGTGGGGAAAACCGAGCTGACCAAAGCCTTAGCGCAGTTTATGTTCGAAGATGATAGCGCAATCACCCGCATCGATATGAGCGAATATATGGAGAAACATTCCGTCTCTCGCCTCATCGGCGCGCCGCCCGGATATGTCGGATATGACGAAGGCGGAGCGCTAACCGAGAGCGTACGGCGGCGTCCCTATCAAGTCATATTATTTGACGAGATTGAAAAAGCGCATGGCGATGTGTTTAACGTCTTGCTCCAAGTACTCGATGATGGCCGCCTCACCGACGGCCAAGGCCGCACGGTGGATTTCAAGAACACCCTCATTATCATGACGTCAAATATTGGCGCGCAGCATTTGCTTGATTTGGGTGATGGCGAGTCCGTCGAAAAAGCCCGCATCGGCGTCATGGCGCAGCTGTCCGCGCATTTCCGTCCGGAGTTCCTCAACCGGGTTGACGAAACGCTTTTATTTGAGCGCTTAAAGCCCGAACATATGGGCGCGATCGTCGACATTCAAATCGGCCGCGTTAACGGCTGGCTGTCGGATCGGCGTATTACGATCACTCTCTTAGATGATGCCAAACAGTGGATTGGCGAACGTGGTTATGACCCAAGCTACGGCGCCCGCCCGCTAAAGCGCGTTATTCAAAAACACGTCCAAGATCCGCTAGCCGCGAAACTGCTTTCGGGCGACTTGCCCGATGGTACAAATATCAGAGTTGGAATGAACGGCGGAAAGTTAGTGTTTGAGGTTTAGAAGGCATTAATGAGAGTAATTCAAAGGTAATTACTTTACGTTCAAACAAAGTATAATGAATTCGTCTAAACTATCCCATATAGGCTTTAAATGTGATGTAGAGGGAGAAAAATCTTTAGAGTGCACATAACGATTTAAAGTATCTGTGGAAACTAAATTCTCTCTTTGCGACATTTTATTCAAGTCAGAAAAATAGTCTGCAGAAATTAATTTTTCTGAATGCAACGCACCTGCGACCTTCAATATTTTTTTCGATAACTTATCATTTTTCTGAACCGTTGAGAGTTGTGCACTTTCGACATAGTGTTTCACAGACAACTCAAGTAATACTCGAAGTAAAACTGCTATTGCATTCGGGTGTTGCTTGAAATTCAATCTAAATTGTAATTCATCCCAAATATGTCTTTGACGTTGAGTTTTGCTTCCCCACTCTGGTGTATCACTATCATGAGGAATGAGAGTGTTTCTTATGTACGGTTTTTTCAGAGGTCGAGGCCTTACCCTTTTGTGAGAATTGCGCTCGTCATTTAGCTTTGAATTCTCAATTTCCTTAAGGGCCGTTTTTGGTAGAATATTTTCCAAAGCAAGTTCATCTAAATAATTATTTTTTCTTCTTGAATCCCAAAGATCCCCCAGCACCACTTTATGTGATGCTAAATCGTGGGCAATCCGCTGAAGTGTACTTAAAACTTCTTTTTTATCGTGAGTGAATACAATCTCAGACTTACGTTTCGATAACCCCACTCGATTTAAAAACAACTCTGAAGAAAGTAATCTGTTCAGTGTTGAACGTGGAATTTTTTGATCAATAGGAAGTCGATTATCGTCACTTAGAAGAGTTTCAACTTTATCCGCAATGCTAAGTCCTTTTGATTTTCCAGTGCGGTTAACAAAGTTTCGTTTCATCCTGTCATCCCAAGGGCTTTGCCCAACACCGTTCTGAGATCCATTATGCCGCCTGTAGAGTATAGCATCAATTCTATCTATATCGTCTTCAATACGACAGAGTATGAGCGATGGCACCTCTCCAATCCATTTTTCATGCATAGCTTCATAATAACCACGTAACTTTTGATTAGGTGCTTTATCAGGACTTTTAATCAACTTCATACTCGTCACTCGCCGATTTCCGTCTGCAACCATAAACTTTCCATTGCGTTTATATACCAATGGTGGCTCGTATATTTCTCCCTCCGAAACAATATCAGCGGCTAAATTTTTCATATGAATTTCTTTATTATTACAAAGCCAAGCAATTGCAGAAGACTCGTCTGGAACCGTTCCGTGCCTGTCATTTTCAGGATTCACGACTAAGTTTTGTAATTTTATATAATCAATCTTTATCATGAGTAATTTTCCAATCTTGCAAAATCTAAAGATGAATTATTTTTACGATGGTTAAAAGTAAAATTAGAGATTGTGTCCGCAAAACTTGCCAATTCCCGCAACCGCATTATACCCGCCCCATGAGCGAAAAATTGATAAAGACGGCGCATTTCGAAGATTGCGGACAGCGCCTTGATAAATGGCTATCGAGCTGGACGGAACTATCGCGCGCGCGGGTGAAAGCCATGCTGGAAGAAGGCCGCGTTAGTGTGAATGGGAAAGTTGAGAAACGCCCTCGCGCTGCGATCCTTGAGGAAGGTGAATATATTGTCGATCTTCCGCCGCCCGTCAAAGACAGGCCGGAGCCTGAAGATATTCCACTGGATATTGTCTTCGAAGATGATGACTTACTTGTTGTCAACAAACCGACGGGCATGACGGTTCATCCTGCGCCGGGATTATATCATGGCACGATGGTCAACGCCCTATTGTTTCATTGCGCCGGAAGTTTATCCGGCATTGGCGGCGTCGCGCGCCCCGGCATTGTTCACCGTATTGATAAAGATACCTCAGGATTGCTTGTTGTTGCCAAATCCAACGCGGCCCATCAGGGCCTGTCCAAACAATTTGCCGACCATAGCGCCGAGCGTGAATATGTGTGTTTCGTGCGCAGCGCGCCAAAGCCGCGCAAGGGTCAAATTGATACGCGCATTGCGCGCAGTAAAGGCGACCGTAAAAAAATGGCGGTTATCCAAATGCGCACCGCCGAGCAAATTCGCCGCTTTGGGGAGCTGCCCGAAAGTGAGCATGGCAAACACGCGATCACAAATTACGAGACAATTATCACCTATGGACAACAGCCGCGCGCTGCGGTTGGAACGCCGCTTGTTTCCAAAATCATCTGCCGCTTAGAGACAGGACGCACCCACCAAATCCGCGTCCATATGGGCCATATTGGATGCCCGCTTTTAGGCGACCCTGTTTATGGTAAAGGCCGAGGCTTTCCAGGCAGCGGCATTGTTTTAGGCGGCCTAAAGCGCCAAGCGCTTCACGCCAAAACGCTCGGCTTTGTTCATCCTGTAACAGGCGAGAAATTATCATTTGATAGTGAATTGCCCGAAGATTTGCAGGGATTGGAGACGCGGCTACTCGCGATATAAATTTGCGAATTGAGAAAAGCGCATTGTTGAATACTTAGCCAACATAATATTACTTTATTCGACGGGTGCTTTTGAATCCAGTACGTTTATAACTTACACGCCTAGTCGAGTGTTTCACAAATTTTCTCCTTACATGAGAATGCCAATTCCTTTGATTTTCCCAAAATAGTGCGGTGAATTTATCAGATAGTAAATGTAGCAGAGCGTCTCGTTTTATTTTTTTTCAGATCGTAAATGGGCTCCATTATATAAATCCCTAAATCGTCATTTTGATCATTTTGAAAACTATCGGATAAACTTTCCAAAAAGTTGATTAGGTTATTAACTTCACTGGGAGATGTGTCGCTAGAAAACCTTTTTAATGTATTGTGAAATTGCTCACTAAACTCAAAAATATCAGTAAATTCTATCGAGTCGGACTCGAATAAATTCTCTTCTTTGGCCTTAAAGATAATTTCCTCTTTCATTTCACGCTCAGAGCCTTCCTCAAAATTACTCGCGATATAGTGGCATTGTTACCGTAAATTTCGCGCCTTTAATCTCGCCATTATGCAGGCGGTTTTCAGCGAATATTTCTCCGCGATGCGCGCGCACGATTTGGCGGCAAATGGCGAGGCCGAGCCCAGAGTGGGTGCCAAACTCTTGGCCCTTGGGGCGCTGCGTGTAGAAGCGCTCGAAAATATTATCTAAATTATCAGGCGGGATTCCCGGGCCGTCATCATCCACTGTGATGACCGCCATATTTTCGCGCTCCCCTTCGCCGCGCCTTACGCGCAGGCGCACTTCGCCTTTTTGAGGTGAAAAGGTAATTGCGTTGTCGATTAAATTGCGAACGACCTGCCCGATAGGGTCCGGCGCGCCGCGAATAATAATCGGATCATCTTCGGCGCTATCCGGCGTGATATAATGCACCGTCGGCATATCGGGTTTACTCGTTTGTTCATAGAGCATCGCCATATTTTCCAGCATCTGCTCAATCTCTATCGGAACGCCGGTTTCGCGGGCCAGTTCTGCGTCCATACGCGAGGCTTTGGAAATATCGGTAATCAGGCGATCCATGCGCGTGACATCATTTTGAACAACGGCAATCAATTTCTCGCGCTGTGCATCCGTTTTCGCGCTGGGGAGCGTTTCCATGGCGCTGCGCATTGAGGTCAGCGGGTTTTTAATTTCATGGGCCACATCTGCGGCAAAATTGGCGATGTCATTTATGCGATCATAAAGCCCGTCTGTCATTTCGCGAAGGATGATCGAGAGATCGCCAATTTCATCACGGCGACCAGAAAGGTCCGGAATAGCCCCGCGATTATCGCTGGAGCGCGTCACGATCTCTGCCGCGCGGGCAAGGCGGCGAATAGGCAGAGCGATAAATAAGGTCAAAGCAAGCGACGATAGCACCGCTGTCAATATGGCCAATATAGCAATCGGAGCAAGGGAACGGCGCTCCGCATCGACAATAGCTTGCAAATCGCGGCTTTCCATTGTGACAACGCCAACGACCGCCTGAACGCGGGTGATCGGAATGTTGACAGCCACAATCAATTCGCCGTCATCATATTGTTCTCCGGCAACAGGGTCACCGAGCAGCGCGCGGCGAATGTCTTGGTCAAGCTCACGTTTAAGAAATTCGCGGCGACGCTTCACGCTGGGAATGGCGCGCACAAGAGCCTGCGTGCCGCCTTCTATACGCTCTGTTAAAGTCAGGTTGTCATCGGGGGTTTCCGTTTCAAAAGGCAGGATTTCAACGCCGGTTTTTAGCGCTTCGCTATCGCCAATCAATTCTCCATTAATATCGTACAGACGAATACGCGTGCCTTGCTGGAGGGAAATACGGCGCAGCACTTGGCGCGCATCTTGAACATTGAGGTTCGGGATAGGCCCCTCACCCGTCGCCTCACTGGCCAAAACAGAGCCGACCAATTCCGCTTGGGAATAGAGGCTTTGAACCTTGGTATCAATCAGGCCTGTGCGCACCTCATTGAGCGTCAGCGCGCCGATAATCAAAATCAGCAAGCCGACAATATTGGACAGAAATATCGCCCGCGCGAGCGAAGAAAACCCAAGCGCCCGAAGGCGTCTGGGTTTGGCTTTCAGCCCGGCCGCAGCCGGCCCGGAACTATGCTTCTTTGTATTTATATCCGACGCCATAGAGCGTTTCGATACCATCAAATGTCTTGTCCGTCTTGCGGAACTTTTTACGCAAGCGCTTTATGTGCGAATCAATTGTGCGATCATCGACATAGACTTGATCGTCATAGGCCGCGTCCATCAGCTGGTCGCGCGATTTCACATAGCCCGGACGCAATGCCAAAGCGTGCAAAATCAGAAATTCTGTCACAGTCAATTTCACCGGATTGCCATCCCAGCTACAAGCATGACGGTTCGGGTCCAGCACAAGTTTGGAGCGGCGAATGACTTTGTCATCACCTTCTTGCGGGACAGGCATTTCGACATTGGATAGTTTGGCGCGGCGAAGAACTGCTTTAATCCGCTCGCCCAAAAGACGCTGCGAAAACGGCTTTGTGATATAATCATCCGCGCCCATATTCAGGCCAATCGCCTCGTCAAATTCATCATCTTTGGACGTCAAAAAGATCACCGGCATATTGCTGGTCTGGCGCAGACGGCGCAAAAGCTCGAGCCCGTCCATTTGCGGCATCTTCACATCGAAAATCGCAATGTCCGGCGGATTGCGGGTCAGCGCTTTAAGCGCGCTAACGCCTTCATGGTAAGTGCGTACCTCATATCCTTCGCCCTCCAGGAACATGGATACAGATGTCAGTATGTTTTCGTCGTCATCGACAAGCGCGATAGATGTCATAATTTTGGCCTCCAACCCTGTGGCAAAGCTAGCCCGCTTCATCTTGTCTGCCAAGAGCGCGGATATAACCTTGCCTTAATTTCGTAATGTGCTGGTAATGTCCGCTTAGGGCGAAGTTATGACCATTCTTGCCTTAATTGCGCCGAAATGCTTACGCCGCGACGATTCCTGCAATCAGATAAAATAGCGCCGCAAGGCCGCCGCATAAGAGCGCGTAAGGTAATTGCGTTCGGATATGATCGATATGATCATTGGCGGTTGCCATTGAGGTGATAATTGAGGTGTCCGATATGGGCGAGCAGTGATCGCCAAATATGCCGCCGCCCAAAGCCGCCGCGACGCAAAGCGCCATGGGGAGATTAAGCTCGGTCGCGAGCGGCACAGCAATCGCAATCATAATC
>CALKXN010000301.1 GCA_938003555.1 uncultured Robiginitomaculum sp.
GGCCAGCTGTATGAATTTCGCTTGCCCCGGAGACAACGTATCTGCGAGCAGCCCGTCTTCAAGTTCTGAGAGTTTCACAACCGCCAGTCGCTTTCCACCGCGGCGCAATCCGCCGGACGGTTGCAAGAAGATCACTTTGCCCGGATTAAGGTCACTCACCAAAGTTTGAAGATTCATTTTTCCGCGCCGCTCTGTCATCTCTAAAATGACCATCCGTCCGGCTTTGGACTGGCGCGCCACATCAGGCAGCAGCCCATAAGACGCGCAATTTAGCTTAATTGTTTTGATATGAGCTGTCTCGAGCTCTTTAAACAAGCGGCGCGCTTGGAACGTAATTGACGTGCGATCATCATCCAGGGCGCCCACCAAGAGAACTGGCGTTAATTCCAGATCTGCAAGAATGCGCAAATCGCTAATAAGAGCTTCGAGAAGCGGGTTCTTAAGGCAGCGCGGATCAATCACAATCAGGGCGAACCGCTCAGGGTCTTGGGCGCGGAAGAGACGCGTATAAAACTCAGCTTCGTGCTGAGCGCCAACCGCAGCAAGGCTGCGCATTACTGTGTCGCGAAGGCTCATTCAAATCCTCCCGATAAAGCACGAGCGTAAACAGGGAGAGCGGCATTTAACTGTTCTAGGGTCACAAATTCATCCGGCGCATGCGCTACGTTAATATGCCCCGGTCCGAAGACAATACAATTTTTTCCAGCCTCTGACAACATCGCGGCTTCGGTCCAATAGGGCAAATCAATTCCCTGCCCTGCCAGCGGGCCAAGAACGGAGGCAAAGGCCTTAATATCATCACAAGAAAATGCGCTATGCTGTGCAAGCTCAGTCACTTTTGCGCCCGGGCCCATTTGGGTCATGATATTGCGCACCTGATTTGCCCGCAGAGTGACATCATCACCCGGCGGCGGGCGCATGGACATGCGAAGCTCAGCCTGTGTCGGGATCACATTATGCGCGCCGTCGCTTTGAAGGCTGCCGGCATTCATGCACAGGCCTTTAAATCCTTCGGGGCCAACGTCCTTATGCGCGTCGCCGTAATCCCCGAGCGCGCAAGCCACGCGCGCGCCGCGCAGCACCGGCGCGGGCGTATGGTCGGCCGCGCTGCTATGTCCGCCGGGGCCAGTAAATTCCTGCGTATAGCTAACAAAGCCGCGATGGCGCAGCCCGGGCAGTGCGCCTGTCGGTTCGCAGATAATCGCCATAGGCGCGCTCGACATATCGCCGCGCGCAATGATCTGCTCCATAACTTCGCTGCCCTGTTCTTCATCACCGGAGAACAGCACGGCGACGTCTTTGGCAGGGCGCGCGTCAAGACAGGCCAGCACGCAAGCGATCGCGCCTTTAATATCGGCTGCGCCAAGTCCATAAACCGCGTCGCCTTTTCGGGTTAGAATATGCGGATCAGTGCTCCACCCCTGGCCGCTGGGCACAGTATCCAGATGCACATTAATGAGAATATGCGGCGTCCCCCACTGCGCCAATACATAGGCCCCATCTGCGCGGTTCCGCGAGCGCGCCACCGTGCCGACTTTCAACCGATCCGGACCATGCGTTTTAAGGACACTCTCAAGGTAATTCGCGCACGGTAATTCCTGCCCAACGCCATTTCGTGTATCAAATGCAACGAGCTTCTCGAGATAGCTCAGTAATACTGGCATTGGCGTAAAGTCTTCGAACATAAATTATTTCATGATATACAATAAAAGAAAGCACCAGCCCCTTGGCGCGCGCCAACCTAATCCTTATTTACCACATAATAAAGACTTATTGGAGAAGACCATGGCTGAAGCCGAAAATTATCTTGCTGACGTGCGGCGTTATGATGCCGGAGCCAGCGAGGCCGTCGTGCAAAAAATTGTGAAGCATCTAGGCATTGCGCTAAACAGCCCTGACTCACGTCTTGTCGCCTGTTCAGACCAAACCGAAAAAGACCGCGTGAAAACAAGCTGGGTCGAAGGCAAATTAGGCCTATCCGGTGACACGCAAATGCTCATCAATGATGTGTGCGAAGAAATGAAAGGTGACGTGAACAAACAACGCGTCACATTTTACTATCTTCTGGCGATGCATACTGGAAAGCTGGGCGACCTTTAAATCCGTATTTTGGGCCGCGCCAGAGCGGCCCGCACTGTTACGGATAATTTAGCCCCAATTCATCCGTGCTGTGTTATGGTCGTGAAATGATACATTCAAACCTGACAAAACTCGCCTTTTCTGCCGCGTTGATCTTTGGTCTCTCCACTGCCGCGTCAGCGCAGCAGTCTGAGGACGTTATTGAGACGACCAAGCCTCTGACATCCGCGCGCTTCGATTCTCCGGAAGGGAGCGTCAAAGCCTTGGGCGGGACAATCCAATCACGCCCCATCGCTTTGGTGTTTACCGGGTTTGACGCCAATCAAGACCGCACCATCAGCCGCGCAGAGCTTCGCTCTGGCCTTGAGCTTGAATGGTCAAATATGCAGACGAATTTTTCCGGTAAAGTCAGCCCGATTTCTTTTGAGAAATGGCAAGTAAGCGCGCTGGGCAGTAAAGACGCCCTTCCCTCGCGCGTGACATTCGATACCGATCTGGATTCAATGGTTTCAAAATTAGAATTTACCGACCTTCTCACGCAAATTTTTAGCGATATGGACAAGGACGACAATCAAGCTCTATCGCGTGAGGAGCTTATCTTTACAGCGACGCGCCGCGTTATCGTCAAAGAAAAAAAAATACGCGAGCGCCGGGACAGTCTCCCTCGCCGCTTTTAATTCTAAGCAGTTACCCCTTTAAATTTTAACGTCTAGGCCCTATATTGATATGGCTGGCTTGCCAGCTATGACGATAAACGCCCCTGTAATACACGGGCTGGACCCGGGGGCGGTACCCGGCGGCTCCACCAAATATCCTGTCATGGGATTTGGGGCCGAAATAGTATCGACGGACGTCTAAAGGCTATGGATTTTACC
>CALKXN010000302.1 GCA_938003555.1 uncultured Robiginitomaculum sp.
GAGATTCCGCCGGATCAGATCGAACGCCTAAATGGTTTAACGCTCATTCCCGGTATGCCCGCTGAAGCCTTTATCCAGACAGATAAACGTACGGTGTGGAACTATCTCGTTAAGCCGGCCACAGACCAATTTAATCGGGCGTTTCGCGAAGAGTAATTATTCATCACTTTTGGCGCCGCGAATGCCGAGGCTATCGACAATAATATCAAAGATCTTGGATTGATGGAAAGAGCCGCGCACGCGCTCTGATCCCGGGCCTGTGCCGTATAAAACCACGTCTTCGCCGCTATGGGTTTCGCTCTCCATTTTGACCGATGTTTGCTGCCGATAATTTTGAGCCTGAACAAGATTATCCGTAAGCTTTGTGTCATCCCGCTGGTTGGGGCCATTATGATAGCCAAGCGTAGTATAGGGCAGGCCATCAGCGTCAGTTACCGTTTTGCCGCCTTTGTCTTTTGCAAGTCCGAGAATAGGATTTCCGCGCGCCTCATAGCCCGCCATCGTAAAGACATGGCTGTGGTCTGCCGTCACTAGGATGAGTGTTTCATTGGGGTCTGTGCGCTCAGATGCGGCCTGAACAGAGGCGGCAAATTCAACTGTATCTGTGAGGGCGCGATACGCATTTGTGCTGTGATGGGCATGGTCAATCCGTCCACCTTCGACCATGAGGAAATAGCCTGTCCCGCGCGCATCAAGATGATCAATTGCTGCGATCGTCAGATCCGTCAGAGACGGGTCTTTGGACGCGTCGCGGTCAACATGGAAGGGGAGGTGTGATTTTGAGAACAAGCCTAAAACGCGCTGCTTTGCATTTTGGTTGAGCGCGCTCAATTCATTAGAGCTTGCGACATAGACAAAATCGTCCCCGCGCTCTGTCCAGCTATCAATGAGCGACACGTTACTGCCGCGCTTGCCGCCTTCAAATGCACGGCGGCCACCGCCTAATGCAATGTCCACATCTGAGCGAACAAGCTGCTCGGCAATATCAAGGCATCCCATGTCCAATGCGCTTTTCGGCATGTCCTTATAGCGCTCAAATCCACGAGATTCGGCATAAGCATATACGGCAGCAGGCGTCGCATGTGTAAGCCGCGCTGTGCTGACCACGCCGGTCGACATATCTGAGGCTTCGGCCAGATCCATAATACGAACGGGCCCGGATCGTCTTTCGCCGTTACATCCTGCCGCTTCATTGTCGGGCTGGATGTTTATGGCGCCTATGCCAGTGACTAGACCTGTATTCATCGCGCTGGCTGTGCCTGCGCTGTCTGGAACCTGCGCGTCTAAATTATAGGTTTTGACCATAGCAACATTTGGAAATGCCTCAAATGACAGACTATGTTCTTCCCCCGCAATGCCTTGGCTCTGTCCCTCATAAATCCTCGCTGCGGTAATCGTCGATACGCCCATACCGTCACCAATAAAGAGAATTACATTTTTCGCCTGAGCGCCCTCGGCAGGCTGTAACGTGGTTTGCGTTTCTGCGGGCTGACACGCTGCGGCGATGGATAGTGCGGCGGCGGTAATGAGGAGTAGGCGTTTCATAAAGGCTCCTATTGCGGATTTATATCGACGAGTATTGCAGGCATAAGACCACGCAAAGAATTTCCTACAAATATGCTTGTGGCATGTGACAGATCATGCACGTATAAAACGCCTTCTTCTGCTTGACCGGATTGAAGCAAATCATGACGCAGTACGCTAGGCAGTAAACCGCAAGATCGCGCGGGGGTTTGCAATGTGTCTTTGCCGGGAGTTTCCAAAAACAGGCTTGTAAAACTGCCCTCGCAAAGCTCATTATTGGCGTTGAGAAATAGAACCTCATCACAGTCTGCGCGCGCTTTAATGCGCTCACGCTCTCCGTCATAAAAGGCTCTCGCCTCAATTTTATGCGTGAAAATTTGGCGCGTCGCGGTGAGTGGGGTTTTGCTAATAGCTAATTTTATAGGCGTCGAAAGTGATATATAATTTTCGCATTGAATGGATATTGTTCCATTGGCCGATAGTGCAATGCGAATGCGTTTCGGTGATAATAAATCTGAGATTTCTTTATCTAAGCTGTAAAATAGATCATTTAAATCAATGCTATAAGATAATTCATTCGCGCTCTTTAATAATCGCGACATGTGAAGTTGTAGCCGAATGAAGCCGTCTTTCGGAGTCCATTTTAATGTCTCAATTAAATCGGGCCGGGCGGTTACAATGGCTGACTTTAATTGGCACTCAGCATATTCTTGCGCGCCGTCGCTATCATAGACAACGCCGCTGCCCACGCCGTAACGGGTTTTAAATCCTTTCTCATAGGGCGCGCTGGTGAGCGTCCGAATGGCGACATTAAATTTAGTTTGTCCATCTGGATCAAAATAACCAATCGCGCCGCAATATGGCCCGCGCGAACCCCTTTCGAGTTCATCGATAATTTCCATGGCCCGCCGTTTGGGCGCACCCGTAATTGAGCCGCAAGGAAAGAGATGTGCAAAAACTTGCGTGGCCGTAACGCCATCGCGCATTGTTGTCTCAATTCCCGACGTCATTTGATGAAGCGTAGGATAGGTTTCCAGAGAGAATAAATCCGTAACTTTTGTTGTACCGCTTTGACCGATCATCGATAAATCATTGCGCAGTAAATCTACGATCATAAGATTCTCGGCTTGGCTTTTCGCGTCGCGCTGCATGGCCGCGCCAATCTCTTTGTCCTCTTGGGCGTTTTTCCCGCGCGGCGCGGTGCCTTTCATCGGGCGCGTTCTGACCGTGCGTCCCTCTATTTCAAAAAAGAGCTCCGGTGAAAGAGAGAGAATATGGCGCTCGCACATCTGAATGATTCCGCCATAGCGCACAGGCTGCCGTCCTCGAAGATGACCATATAGGGCCGCAAAGTCAGGGCGCTCATTGGACTGTCCCTCATAGGGGAAGGTCAGGTTGATCTGATAAATATCACCCGCTTCGATATAGGCTTTGACGCGCTCAAACCGCTCCAAATATTCCGCCTCATGCCATAGAGGTAATAGCTGGGGTAGGGGGGCGTAGCTGCGACCATATGGTCTTTTGCTTCCATCAAATCCCTCAAAGACGCCAAATTGTAAAAGCGGCTGCTCCCCGCTCTGACCTTGCAGGGTAAGCGGCTTGCCGACCTGCAAGCCTAATTCATAGCTGGCATATCCGGCGACATATTTACCCTGCGCTAAGGCTGCATCAATCGCTTCAAACGCTGCCGGAACATCATCCTGAGTATAGGCTTCAATCCGGGCTATAGGGGCTTCATAAAACCGGCTCTGGCCTGTAATTTGATCATCCAGGAAAATATACGGCGCATCGCTCATGATGTTTCAAACCTATAGATTTGCGTGTGCTGATAGGTTTCGCCGGGGCGCAGGATTGTATCTGGGAAATGCGGATGGTTCGGGCTGTCCGGATGGTGTTGCCCCTCAAGACATAGGCCTGCAAAGGGAGCAAGCCTTTGGCCATCGCGACCTGCCGCGCCGTCGAGGTGGTATCCAGTATAAAATTGCATGCCGGGCTGCGTGGTGAGCAGCGTGACGCGGCGCTGATTTTTCGGTTCATATATTGTAGCGGCACGGCGCAGGCCTTGCCCGTCAATCACATAGCTATGGTCAAATCCTTGAGGCAAGGCGCAGGCATTAAAGCGATGCCCAATGGTCGCATCTTGGCGAAGATCAAGTGAGGAGTTTTGAACGGTCGTAATTTCACCTGTTGGAATATTGTTGTCATCGCGGATCAGATATTGCTGCGCGTGAATAGCCGCAATGTGACCTGAAATATCGTCGGTGTCGCCCAAGTTAAAGTAAGCATGATTGGTCAGATTGATCGGGCAGGGCGCGTCTGTGACTGCGTGATAATCAATTCGCAAATCAGTGTCGCTGTCCCAATATATATGAAGTGTCACATCCATATTGCCGGGATAACCATCATCTTTAGCAGGGGAGCGATATTCCAACGTCAGTCTATTCTGATCGCAATATGCCTCCCATAATCGACTGTGAAATCCACCACCTCCATGCAATTGGTTTTTGCCTTCATTTGCAGTGAGATCGAATGTTTGCCCCTCAAGAGTGAATTGCGCGCCGCACATTCGATTGGCGTAACGCCCAATTGTCGCGCCGAGGTAAGATTCGTCCTCTAAATAGGGCGCAAGGGTGTCGTAGCCAAGCGTGATTTCATCGAAATTTTGGGCGTAATCCGGTGTTATAATCGACGTTATGCGTCCACCATAATTTGTGATTTTCGCGCTTAGTCCACCGCGGTTTGT
>CALKXN010000303.1 GCA_938003555.1 uncultured Robiginitomaculum sp.
GGACGCGGTAGACTGCGCTGCGGCAGGTTTTTAAGCCCTTCACTCATCACATCTTTCCAGATATGCGCGGGGATTGACCCGCCCGTTACGCGTGACATGGCCTCATTTTTATCATTTCCGACCCAGACGCCCGTGACTAAATCCGGCGCATAGCCGACAAACCACGCATCACGATAATCATTCGTCGTGCCTGTTTTTCCGGCCGTCTCTCGTCCGCTCACCGCAGCATTACGGCCTGTGCCCCCCGTCACAACGCTGTGCATCAATTGATTCATCTGGCGCAGTTCAAGCGGTTGAAGAACGCGCGGCGGGCTTTCGCTGGGACGGCGATATATCGGTGCATTTTCTTGGGTCTCGATAGAAACCACCGCGTATGATGAAAAAGCATAACCTTCATTTGAGAACGGCAAATAGGCTTGTGTCAGAGAGAGCGGGCTAACGCCCTGCGCGCCAAGCGCGAGAGAATGAAACGCTTTTAAATCCGGCAAACCCATTTGCGCGGCGGTATCCACAACCGATTGCGGGCCAGTAATCTGAGACAGCTTAACCGCGATGGTATTGATAGAAGACGCAAAGCTTTTTTCGACCGTGATCTCGCCTAAATGCTGTTTCTTGAAATTACGCGGCGTCCAATCCTCAATCGTGACTTCTTCGTCAACAATCAAATCCTCGGGCGTCACGCCAGCACGCAAGGCTGTCAGATAGACAAAGGGTTTAAACGCGCTTCCGGGTTGGCGAGAGGCGCGGCTGGCGCGGTTAAATTGCGATGTTTCATAAGACGCGCCGCCAACCATAACGCGCAAGGCCCCTGTTCCATCCAAGGTCACAATCGCCCCTTCATCTGCCCCGCGTTTAGGATCAAGATGCGCATTTAAAGCCTCCGCCGCGCGGCGCTGTAAATTCATATCCAGCGTTGTTCGCACGATAATATCTTGAGTAGGCTCACCAATAAGCTTTTTCATCTCTATTGCGGCATAGTCCATGAAGTAATGCTCGCTGCCGGAATTATTCGGGGGATCGACCCATATCTTTTCCGCAAAGACAGCGGCGCGCTGCTCTGGCGTGATCACCTCATCGCGCACCATCGCCGCTATCACCAATGTCGCGCGGCGAGCAGACAAATGTGTCGTATGCGTTGGTGCGTAATTCGATGGAGCTTTCAGTAAACCCGTCAGAAGAGCGCTTTCACCTAATGTCAGATCAGCCGCAGGTTTTGCAAAATAGCGCTCCGCCGCCGCGTCAATACCATAGGCCCCGCTCCCGAAATAAACACGGCCCAGATAAAGCTCGATAATCTCGCGCTTGGAAAAACGTTGCTCAAGATAGACTGCAATATAAGCTTCTTGAGCTTTGCGCTTTAGGGTTTGATCATCTTCCAAAAACAGGTTCTTCGCCAGCTGCTGCGTCAGCGTTGATCCCCCTTGGCGCACATGGCCTGTTTTTTTATTCACATATATTGCGCGGGCAATACCAATCAGATCAACCCCGAAATGCGAATAGAAACGATGATCTTCGATAGATAGAAGCGCCTGTGGGAGATGCGTCGGCAAAATATCTAGATTTGCAGGGGCGCTGGGCAGAGAGCCAAGCGTGCCAATGTCCTGACCATAGCGATCTTTGAACGTAATACTGACAGGACGGCGATTATCAGACAGGGACGGCAGCTCCGGCAAATCATGCAATGCCCAATAGGTTGACCCAAATGAAATACAAATCCCGCATATATATAGCCACGCCAAAGCCAGCGCGCCAAAGCGCGCGAATGTCGAGGTTTTAAAATAAGTTATGACCTTGGCCATATCTGGCTCCGCGCAGGGTAAGCCATATTATGACAGATCGCACGTTAAAGCCTTATTAACCGTGATGTATTGGGGGTGAGTTATCTGCTTTGAGCTAACCAAAATCGCGAGCTAAGCTTAGGCCCCTTACGCAAATGTTTGAGAGTGGAAAGCCGAACTATGACCCGAATAAAACTCGTTACGGCTGCTACGTTCCCGTCCTGACCGGGTTGGCGAGCGCTTCGTCCATAGCCGACTTTCCGAGGCAGCTTATGGCAAAGCGCAAGAGCCCATGCAAGCCAATCATGCGGTGAAATTTCGCCGGTCTTTACCAAGCATGCGCTGCGCAAATAGCCATTATGCAAAATCGGGATTTGACCCATATAAGTTATGCGCTAGTTTCTTTCAAAGGAACGCTTTATGCCGCGACACAACCCAGCCTACCGACCGTCTCCGCAATTTGATACGGCAGGGCGATTTTTGCCATCCGGACCAGTCCCATTTCCGGGAACGCCCGATGATTGGACCACTCGAGATTACATCTCAAATATGCGCGCCTTGTCGCGCAACCCGATTGAAGCGACAACTCTGATCTCGCGGCAACGGCCATTTTACAAGACAAAGCTGTTGGGCAAAATCATGACAGTCATAAGCGACCCTGATCTGATCCGGACTGTCTTTGTCACACATAGCGATGACCTTGTTCTAAATCCTATTCGCAATAAAATCTTGGTGCCCATTGTCGGAAAAGGTTTGCTGACCGCAGAAGGGGCAGAATGGAAGCGCGCCCGCCATATGACAGCGCCTGTTTTTACGCCCCGTAATGTCAAAGGGTTCGCGCAGCATATGGCACGCGATATGCGCGCCAATATGGGCAAGAGCTTCAAGGACAGCACTGAAATAAAGCTGGGCGATGAGATGCTGCGTCTGGCGTATACTGTTTTATCCGGCGCATTATTCTCACATGAAATTGACGACCAGGGGGAAAGCATGCTGGCTGATATTTCAACCGCCCTCTCGCATATGGGACGCCCTACAATTTTGGACATTATCGGCGCGCCGGATTTCATTCCGCGCCTTTCAAAGCTTCCCGGAAAGTCCTCCATCAAACGGATCAGAGCGCAAATATTAGACGTCATCCGAGATCGCATGACGCGGCGTGATGAGGGGCACCCCCTTCCCGAAGACTTCATCACATTACTCATGCATGACGGCGAAGATGGAGAGCCGCCGCTTAGCGCGGGTGAAATAGAGGACCAACTCATCACCTTTATCGGCGCGGGTCACGAGACAACTTCGCGCGCCATTGCCTGGATGGTTTATCTACTCAGCCAAGACACAAAGGTGCGGCGCAAGGTCGAGACAGAAATTGACGCACTCAATATGGACAGCCCGCCGCAAGATTGGGCCGCTGCCCTGCCCTATACGATGGCGTGTTTTAACGAGACGATGCGGCTCTATCCCCCTGCACCATTTCTAAGTCGTCAAGTCAGCACGACTTTTAAAACCGAAGATGTGGACTTCAACACAGGAGATGAAATTTTGCTCAATCTCTGGGCATTGCATCGTCATGAAAATATATGGGACGAGCCTGACACATTCATTCCCGAGCGCTTCATGGGCAAGGCCGGTAAAGCTATTCACCGCTTTGCATTCCTGCCCTTTGGGCTTGGCCCGCGCGTCTGTATTGGGCAGCGTTTTGCAATTCAAGAAGCGGCAATTTTAATTGCGCTCATGTTGCGCCATTACCGTTTTGATTACATTGGAAAGGAGGCCCCTTGGCCTGTTATGCGGGTTACCACGCAAGCCGAAAACGGCATTCCGATGAAAGTTAGCGCGCGATGAAATATATCGCGCTAAGTCTTGCAGCAACTTTGCTTGCCACATGTCGTAGCACGGCTCCGGCGGAGCCTGAAAAAGCCTTTAATTTGACCGGATCAGAATGGGGCCTAGAGGCCGCTCCTGATATTTTCATCCAGTTCCAATCTGACGGCAAGGTCATCGGCTCCGGAGGGTGCAATCAGTTCGGCGGCACATATGAGCAAGTCGGCGCCACTTTGAATTTTGGCCCGATCCGTTCAACCAAACGCGGATGCCCGGGCGATGTTGGAAACGCGGAAAGCGCTTTCTTTAAGGTGCTCAGCGAAACACAC
>CALKXN010000304.1 GCA_938003555.1 uncultured Robiginitomaculum sp.
GTGATGAATTTAGACACTGTCCCATAATGGGAGAAATTAGGCGTATAGTGTTAATTTATAGTAAGAGCGCAGTGAGTATTAGGTAAAAAAAAGTCCGCTAAAGCGGACTTGAAACACATCGTATATTTGCAAAACTACTAAAGTTCAATGTCGATAGGTGTCGCGCTTACGATCAACTCAATATCGATTGGCGTAGAGCCAGCGATGAGTTCAATATCGATGGGCGTTCCACCAGCGACAGTTACGATTTCTTCAAATGTTAGTTCACGCATTTTGAATAATCTCCTTAAAAACGTTAACTCTTATGGTTGGATTTTATGGTTAACGCATTCGTCCTGTACCTTTGGGATTTTTTGAACGCAATGGTTTTTTTCCAAAAAATTACAAAAAATATAGGGCGGTCTTAAGATTTAGCTACTTGAGATTTAACTTTTCTTATAACCCCTTAAGGATGCGCTCGAGAGTTCAAATACTTTATCTGAGCGGCGTAGAAACTCAGGGCGGTGGGCGACGATGATTCGCGTCATCTCTAGGCTTTCGACGACATCACAGATCAGTGTTTCCGTCAAAGCATCCAAATTCGCCGTGCCTTCATCTAAAATCATAATGCGCGGTGTGTGGTATAGCGCTCTGGCGAGCAGGACTCTTTGCTTTTGACCGCCTGATAAAATTGAGCCCATATCGCCAACCCTTGACAGATAGCCCATAGGCATTGCGGCGATTTCGTCATGAATGTGAGCGGCTCGGGCGGCCGCTTGAACTGCGCCCATGTCAATATCGGGGTCAAAAAAGCTAATATTGTCCGCAATGCTGCCGCTCAAGAGTTTGTCATCTTGCATGACGACGCCTAACTGCCTGCGCCAATTGTGCAGGCCAAATGCGGTGATTGATATGCCATCAATGAATATATCGCCGTGGCTTGGTGCGTAGAGACCCAAAATAAGCTTCATCAATGTTGTTTTTCCGCCGCCGGATTTCCCCGTAAAGGCCACCATTTCTCCGGCATTGATTGTCAAATTTATGTTGCGCAAAATCCAGGGATCCGTCTCTGAGTAGCGAAAACTCACATCGCGCAGTTCGATCTGACCTTTAAGCTGCGCCGGTATATCCCGAGATGGGCTTAGGTTACTTTCTGCTTCTGCGTAAATAATATCAGAAATCCGGTCTAAATGCAGACCCAAGAGACGAAATTGTATCCCTTTGGTGAGCAGCATCGTCATGCTTTGCGTAAAGAGCTGCCGAAACATCATAAAGGCAAAGAGCATGCCCAGCGTGAAGGTGCCGTCTCCCGTCATAATCAGTTTTGCGCCGACATAGACAATGGCGACCACTTGGAGACCAACAATAAGCGTCTCGGCAAATTTCTGCCAGATCGTCCATTGGCCATATTTAATATTGGCATTGATATAGTCAGCATAGAGGTTTCGCCACGCGGCTTCGCGCGCGGCTTCTCGGCCAAATAGCTTGATGGGTGTTGATGCGCGAATCGATTCAATGACATGTGTATTCTCTGCGGCGCGCGTCACAATCGCGTCTTCTTGGGTGCGGCGCATATGCGGGTAAATCAATAGGGTCACGGCCGTCAGAAGAACGCTGCTGAACAGCACGATAAATGTAAGGCGCGGCGAGAATGTAAACATAACAGCCAAAGTTAAAACAGCCATCGTTCCGTCGATGACGATGGCGACGGCATCCTTTGTTAGGGCGGTTTGTATCGGCTGCGTCGAGCCCATGCGCGAAATGATATCACCGACATGGCGTTTCTCAAAATAGCTGACAGGGAGACGTATAAGATGACGAAAGACATTGCCGACCATTTGAAAGCTGAGTTGATTGCCATAAATCAGAATGGCCCAGCTGCGCGCGGCTTCGCTCGTTGCGCGTATGGCCGCAATGCCGCCAAATCCAATCGCTAGCGCGAGTAAGAGCTTCAAATCTCCCTTGGGCAGAGCGCCGTCGATAACGAATTGCAAAAAAAACGGCATCGCCAAGACCATGATTTGCAAAATAACGGAGAGTATTAGCGTCTGAAAAACAGCGCGTTTTAACCCGATCAGCTTTGTCCATAATTGCGAAATACGTGTTCCCATACGGGCGGTCACTGGCGCAAAATCTATCGCTGGGCTGACCTCTAGGGCCACGCCTGTAAAGTGCTTAGAAAATTCAGCCAAACTGATGACGACAAGGCCGCGCCCCGGATCGTGAAGATAGGCTTTGCCGCGCGCAATTTTTTTAAGAACGACAAAATGCTTCATATCCCAGTGCAAAATCGCAGGGGTTTGAAGCTCTGAGATGTGTTCCATATCAAGGCTTAAGGCGCGGGTGCTCAGCTGTAAGTCTCCGGCCATTTGCATAAGGGATTGCAACGTTGCGCCTTTAAGGCTGACACTCATGCGTTGCCGTAGAGCGTTTAAATCAAGATCATGGCCATAATAATTTGCGATCATCGTAAGGCAAGCCAGCCCGCATTCTGTGGCTTCGGTCTGATGTATGACGGGCAGGCGGCGCATTAATGCACTTGCTCCAGCATCCAGCTTAATATGGGCTGTCCATCCACTTGGGCTAAAATGCCAAAGAGCGCCCCGCCCATGACGATGCCCGCAAGCAAGGCTGTAATCACCCAAGAGGACATTGAGCCGCGCAAGATTATATCGCCATAAATACTGCGCGCCCGGCGGGCGGTGGCTTCGGGCCGGTAGAGCGATGCTTTGGAGCTTGGGGACGTGTCATTCATTTTAACGGCGCATCATCGCGCCTAAAATGCCGCGCAGAATTTTACGGCCCTCGCGGCGCATGAAGAGTTTTCCTTCATATTTGATTTGCTCGATAATGACATTGTCCTTTTTACGGCGCGTGCGTTTTTTGCGCGAAGAAGACGGCGCTTTGTCTGTCTCTCTTTCTTTTTTCTTTTTCTCTGCGGCCTTGGCCTTATCTTCATCGGCGCGGGCTTTCTCGGTGGCTTTTGCGGCCGCCTCTTCTTTGGCGTATAATTCCTCATAGGCCGACTCACGGTCTATCGGCTCATCGTAAATTTCGCCAACCGGGCTTTCGGCAATGACGGCTGTGCGCTCCGCTTGCGTCGCAGGGCCAAGACGCGATGCGGGCGGGCGGATAAGCGTGCGCCCGACAACGCCGGGCACGCCTTTCTCATCGAGCAGCGAGACTAAGGCTTCACCGACGCCTAAATCCGTGATGACCTCTTCTGTATCCAGATTGGGGTTTTCACGAAATGAGCTGGCGGCTGCGCGAATGGATTTTTGCTCTTTGGGCGTATAGGCCCGCAGAGCGTGTTGAATACGATTGCCCAGCTGTCCTAATACGCTGTCCGGAATATCGGACGGGTTTTGCGTCACAAAATAAATACCTACGCCTTTAGAGCGGATAAGGCGGGCGACTTGCTCGATTTTATCGGTTAGTGCTTTGGGGGCATCATCAAATAATAAATGCGCTTCATCAAAGAAGAAGACCATTTTAGGCTTATCCGGATTTCCCACTTCAGGTAACTCTTCGAAAAGTTCCGAGAGCAGCCACAGCAGGAATGTCGAATATAATTTGGGGGAATTGATTAATTCATCCGCGGCCAGAACGCTGACCATGCCGCGCCCCTTCATATGCGCGCCATCTAAATCGGCCAGCGACAATGTCTCTTCGTCTCCATCTGAATCGGGCATGCCTGCGTGAACGCGCATCAAATCTCTGAGTTTTAAAGCAGGCTCCCCGAAAAACTCCTCCGCGCCTGCGCGCTCTAGCGTCAGAAGACTGCGCTGTATTGCGGCGACGGATTGCGACGTGACATTGCCGTATTTGCGGCCAATTTCAGTTTTATTATCAGATAAATAATTGAGCAGCGCGCGCAGATCTTTGAGATCGAGCAGTAGCATATTTTCATCATCGGCCAGTTCAAAGGCGATGGTCATAATGCCTTCTTGTGTTTCCGATAAGTTCATCAACCGCGAAAGCAGCGTTGGCCCCATTTCCGTAATCGTCGTGCGAATGGGATGGCCTTGCTTGGAATAGAGGTCCCAAAAAATAACCGGCACGGCGCTATAACGATAATCATCAAGTCCAATCTTTTTGGCGCGCGCGATCAGTTTATCATGAAGCTTGTGCTGCGTGCTGCCAGATTGAGACAGGCCGGAGAGGTCGCCTTTAACATCGGCGCAAAATACGGGAACGCCGGCTTTGGAAAACCCTTCGGTTAGAATTTGCAACGTGACAGTCTTACCTGTGCCCGTCGCGCCTGCGATCAGACCGTGGCGATTAGCCTTGTTGAGCAATAGCTCTTGAACGACGCCGTCTGTGTCTTTGCCAATGAAAATTCTGTCGCTCATATTTGGGTTTCCCATTATCTTATCTCGTCACGGCTATGCTTTACGGCTATGCTTTATCAAAAATGCAGATAAAGGAAAGCGGGTTAAGGCTTTCGCGCCGCGCAAATCACGCTATGATAAGATCAAATTTGGGGACATCATGACACATACAACTAGCCGCGCCTGTTTACTCTTTCTCTCCTTCCTTGGGGCGATTGCGCTTTTATATATAGGCCGGCATGTCTTTACGCCTTTTGCGCTGGCGATCTTTATTTGGTTGATCATTGATGCTTTTGCACGCTGGATTGACCGTCTGCATCGTAAAATCCCCTATTGGCTTTCACTTATTATTGCGGTCTTGACTGTCGTGGCGGGGCTCATTGGTATTGTCTTTATCATCGCAGATACGGCAGCCAGCGTTGTGGATCAGGCGCCAAAATATGAAGAGCGTTTGGATGAAATATTCCATTGGGTAGGCGGCTTGATCGGGCAGCCTGATCTGTCGATTAGCAGCTTTGCGGAACGAATTGATTTGGGTCAAAAAATTCAAAGCGGTCTAGCGGGTCTGGCTAACTCAATCCAAGGCGTTTTATCGAATTTCATGCTGATCGCGATTTATGTCGCCTTCCTATTTGCGGCGCAAAACAGTTTTCCCAAGAAGATGGATGATTTGTTTCCTGATACCATGGCGCGCGCGCAGGCTGGTAAAGTCGGCATTCGCATCCGTCATTCCATAGAAAAATATCTGGGCGTTCAGACCGTGATTAGTTTGATGCAAACTGTCGTGTCCTACGGCTTTATGGCTGCGGTCGGTTTAGAAAATGCGCTGTTCTGGGCGCTCGTTATTTTTATCCTCAATTACATTCCGATTGTTGGCGGTTTTGCGGCTGTTATTTTGCCCGTTGTCTTTGGACTCGTTCAATTTGATACGTTGACGCCGATCATGATCTTAGCAGGCGGTATGCTGGTCGCTCAGTTTGTTATTGGGAATACGATACAGCCCAAAATGATGGGCGACTCGATGAATCTTTCTGCGCTTGTCGTTGTGCTGTCTCTGACATTATGGGGCGCGATTTGGGGCGGTGTTGGTGCGTTTCTCTCTGCCCCGCTCACCGTGATTATTATGATTATACTCGCGCAGTTCCCGACCACGCGCTGGATTGCGATTATGCTCTCTGCTGATGGGCAGCCGGATT
>CALKXN010000305.1 GCA_938003555.1 uncultured Robiginitomaculum sp.
CCGCTACCGCCTGTGAAACTGTCTAGCCCGATAAAGCCCAGATCAAGCGTTACGTCACCGCTGCCTGTGACAATGTCATCGGCGAGGTTCCATAATGATACGCCGGAAAATGTGCTCATGTCCAAATCTTGGGTGACGCCGGATAAATCGACCATGACGCTGCCCGTATCGCCAATGCCAACCCACGCCCCAATATCGCCCAGACCGGAACTGCCCCAGAAAAAATCATCGGGGTCTTGCTGCGGAAGGTGAAAAACACCCGTATATAAAATGCGCTGCGTGACGCCGCCCTCTTCGATCCAAACAATTCCCGCCCCATCATCGGACATATAGGTTATCGCCGCCCCCGCATCGCGAAGCGCCTGATCGATGAAGAGGAAGTCCTCTGTCCCGTCTTCCATATGCTGCGGGCCATAGCCTGCGGCATTGGCCGTGTCATGGCCGGGCTCCCCTTGAGGGATTATGGGGACATTGGAATTGCCGTTAATTGTGATGACATTTCCAAGTTGGAAGCTTTCAATGACGAAAGTATCTGACTGCGCGGTGCCTTCGATCTGTTCTACGCCAAAAAGAAAATCTCGACCCGCTGAACCATTATTGCCTTTAAACACTTCAATTCCATCAAACCGAATTGTTGCGAACACATTTTCTGTTAGCCCTGTGTAGAAAACGGTATCTCCACCCATAACGCCATTACCCCCAGCGTAAACAACATAATCCTGTCCGGCATAGAGATAAATATCTTCATTAAACCCTGCGCCCTGGACGATATTATTGATTATGTTTTCGAATTGTCCGGTGTTTGGATTGAATAATTGCTGAACTCCATCTTGGTCGGCAATTAGTACATTGGTCTCAAAATGGTCAGGGTTAAGGGAAAGTTGCCCAATTTGTGAACCGAAAAGGAGGAGTCCTAGTTCGGTGTAAGAGTCTGAGAGAGGCTCAATGAACGCGTCTGATGAGCCAACGTTACCTGCAAAAATTCCTGCTAGATATTGTTCTGAAATTCCATCAGAATTCACATCATATGTCAACCAAACTCCTGAACCGCTTTGACCTCCAATGGCTTCAAATGTAGAGCCTCCTGGAACAATCCAAGCATTATTGTCACCAATACTGACGTAATCGTTTCCAATCAAACTTCCAGAAGTCTCATGCATAATTTCAGCGCTGGGGTTATTATTAGGATATCCTGCCATCCAGATATTGCCTACTGCCTCATTAGGGTCGGAAAATATAATCATGGCATTTTGGGGTATTGCACTTAAATTACTTGTGTCGACTTGGACAACCGCCAAGTCATCGCCGATGTTGGAGGGGGCTGGATTGCCGCGATATTGACCATAATTGAATGTATTTACGTCTGATATTATAAAAGAATTTAAATCAACGTCGCCTCCAAACTGAGCCCATTCTTGCCCTTCGGCAAATGAAGCGCGGATGGATTGGCCTGCCCAAATTGGAGTATCCACGGAGCCTAAACCATCCACTAAAATATTATGAGCATTGGTCAAAATAATGCCGTTACCCAAATACACCCCTGAACCGACTCGAGCGGGAGTGCCATCAGGTGTCGACCCAATATCGAAGTCTACAACGGACAAATAATTTCGACCATCTGATAGGGTGGCTTGGGGTGTAACTATGGTATTTGGCATAATATAGCTCCATTACTTTTCTTTAGGAAAATTCCAATTCTCACATTCATATTCAAATAGTTTGTTCGGTTCATATTTATTCTTAGAGCCTACATAGGAATATGTTCCAGTACTGGATATAGACTGGCCATTTACCTGACAAATTTTGTGTTGGCCTAATTTCGATGAATCTAAGTATTTTACGTCTAATCCATCTAGATCTCGTTCAAAGCATATTGGTTGTTGAGAAAACTGCATTCGGTCAGACCTGCTTTGAACTTTATGAAATGTACATACTTCACATTTCGAGTTATAATAAACTTTGCACCCATTCTGTTCAAGTTGGTCAAGTGACTTGTTGATAGCTGAAGCTATAATCGGATGATCAAAAAGTTTAGAGTTATCTTTAATATTTATATTACTTATTATTTCTTGAACCTCTGCATCCTGAGCAGGATCGTAAATCTCTCTCGGACCCCATGGCGTCTCAATCGTTTTCGTAGGTTTCCCAACAGTCGTAAAATTCTCGGCGGCGGGGAGGGTGACGGTTTCGATAGGCTTGGTATCTTCGGTCTGCGACGTTTGTGCAGGCGCAGCGCAGGATATGGCGAGGGCTGATGCTCCGGCGATCACGGCACATAGGAATAAGGCTTTAAATGTCACAACACATCCTTCTCGCGCCCCATTTGGTTTCCGGCTTCGCTGCGCGAAGACTGGCCTCTTGTTACGATAAGGTCTCATTAACCATAACACACGCCCGGATTATTTTCAACCCTTAGGGGAATTGTGTGTGTCAATCGCCTTGATAGCTTTCTTAATACGCCCCTAATCAAAGAAGTCTTCGTTCCAAAACAAACACTGGGTTTCAGTGTATAATTGTATGTCAACATGTGTGGCATTTTGAAATTGAGTGAGAATGTTATCATGTGGCCGTCCGTTTAACTCGCATGACCATAATAAAGCGGAAGTTTCCGGCAAAATAAGGCGGTATTGTTCCTGTTCACATTCGGAGCGTTCGTCACTGCCAAAGTTCTGCTCATCAGGGCAAGGTTTATTGAAATAATCTGTTGGAATTGTGCCGCAAAATGAGTCTCTTATTTGCGTGCACCCAAGTCGTGCATAATCATATATTAAGCGCCATCTAAAATTCTGGTTATATATGTACTGAACATCACTCCAAGTTTGAGCGGCAAAGCTTGTGTCTGTACGTAATTTTTCGTATTCTAACTGGAGTTTCTCATCCTGAGCAGGATCGTAAATCTCTCTCGGACCCCATGGCGTTTCTATTGTTTTCGTAGGTTTCCCAACTGTCGTAAAATCTTTGGCGGCGGGGAGGGTGACGGTTTTGATGGGCTTGGTATTTTCGG
>CALKXN010000306.1 GCA_938003555.1 uncultured Robiginitomaculum sp.
CGGATATCAGCAATGGGGCCGCGCCATGCAGAACGATTTAACCGATGGCGTGAAGGCCTTGGCCAAAGACGGATTAGCAGATACAGATAATATCTGCATCATGGGCATGAGCTATGGCGGCTATGCAGCATTATGGGCCACAATCGATACGCCTGATTTATATCAATGCGCCGTCTCGATTAACGGCGTCACCGATATCGAAGATCAAGCCACATTCTTCATTGATAAATTTGGCAGATATATTGGCGCGGAAGAATCCATCCATAATCGTATTGGCAACCCTGAAACCCAGAGCCGCGAGCTACGCGCTTATTCCCCCACCCATAATACGGATAAGATTACCACCCCCATTCTTCTTATTCACGGTAATTTCGATGACACGGTTCCCATCCGCCAAGCCCGCGCCTTTAAAGCTGCCGCCAAGGATAAACCCTTTGACCTCACCTATATCGAAAAAGAAGATAGCGGCCACAGTCTCCTCCAAGACATTGGAGAGTACAGCACGGATGGATCACAGATTGATCACGGCAAACCCATCAAAACGACACTGTCTGATGTCGAAGCCTTTCTCGCGACGCATCTGAAATAGCATTCTGACGCCGCCGCTTGCATTGGCGGCGGATTTGCGCTTTATCGCGCGCTCACCTTCCTATTGATGAGAGCGCCTTATGGCTAAGGTTTTAGATATTGAGAGCAAGCGCACGCAAACGTTGATGGCCAAAGATGTGGCGACAGCGAAAACGCCTGAGGCCGTGCCTGTAAACCCGAACGCTAAAAAGGTCTTTATCAAAACCTATGGCTGTCAGATGAATGTCTATGACAGCCAGCGCATGGCCGATATTCTTGCGCCGATTGGCTACGCGCCTAGCGATAGCGCAGAGGGCGCAGATCTTGTCATTCTCAATACCTGTCATATTCGCGAAAAAGCGGCCGAGAAAGTCTATTCAGAACTGGGCCGCGTCCGCAAAATGAAAGAAGATAGGTTGGCGTCCGGCGGCGGCGAGATGACCGTTGCTGTGGCGGGCTGCGTCGCTCAGGCCGAAGGCGCGGAAATTACGCGCCGCGCGCCCGTTGTGGATATGGTGCTCGGCCCGCAAACCTATCACAAACTTCCCGAAATGATTGCCCGCCTCGCGCGCAGTAATGATGAAGTTTTGGAAACTGATTTTGACACCCAAGAAAAGTTTGATGAATTACCCATAGAGCGCGATGTCAAAGGCTTCGCTGCCTTTGTCACCATCCAAGAAGGCTGCGATAAATTCTGCACCTTCTGCGTTGTGCCTTATACGCGCGGTGCAGAGGTTTCGCGCCCCGTGGATCAAATCGTTGCCGAAATCCGCGCGCTGGCGGCCAAAGGCGTGCGCGAAGTCACGCTGTTGGGTCAAAACGTCAACGCCTATCACGGCAAAGCCCCAGCCGGCAGCATTGAAGCCGAATACGGTCTGGGCGAGCTTGTGAAACATGTTGCCAAGATCGGCGGCATTGACCGCATTCGATTTACCACGTCCCATCCGCGCGACATGGACGAAGCCTTGATTGCCGCCCATGGCGATGAGACGAAATTAATGCCTTATCTGCACTTACCGCTTCAGGCGGGAAGCGATAAAATTCTTAAGGCGATGAACCGCGGGCATACTTACGCCGAATATCGCGATTTGATCGCGCGCATCCGCGCCGCGCGTCCAGACCTTGCGCTATCCTCTGATTTCATTGTCGGCTTCCCCGGCGAAACCGATGAGGATTTCGAAGCGACGATGACGGCTGTGCGCGAAATTGGCTATGGTAGCGCGTTTAGCTTCAAATACTCCATCCGCCCCGGAACGCCGGGCGCAGACCTGCCTAACCAAGTTCCCGAAGACGTTAAATCTGCGCGGCTGTCCCGCTTGCAAGAGCTGCTGGCCAAACAGCAAACAGAATTTAACCAAAGCCTGATCGGCAAAACACTGCCCGTTCTGGTCGAGAATGTGTCCGCTAAAAATGACGGCACAGTCTTTGGCCGCGCGCCCTATTTGCAAGGCACGCATTTTGCGGCTGGCCCAGAAACGGTGGGGCAGATTGTTCAGGTGCGGATTACGGATGCCGGGCGCAATAGTTTGACGGGTGAGTTGGCTTAGGCCTTATCTGTCTTCAATCTCTCATTTCATCTTCGTTTCTAATCGATAGAGGCGCTCATCTTCCCGATTAACCCTGTCGGGTTAACGGCTCCCCCTTTCGGGGACGCAAGCGGCCATAATCGACGCGGGGCGTCGATTACAGCGAGCGCCTAAGCCGCAAAGCGGCTTAGGTAAGATAACTGGCGCTAACCTTCCCGATTAACCCTGTCGGGTTAACGGGCCCCCTTTCGGGGAAGATTAGCAGGGCGTCCGTGCGGGCAATCAAAAACTGGAAGAATACCAGGGTTAAGTGTTTCGTTCTCAATTACCTCACACGCCCAAAGGCGCGTGAGAGGTTCATTTACCCAAGGGCAACGTGAACCACCGCACGGCGATATTGCTGCGAACGGCCACCGGCGAGTTTTGGTCGCTTTAGCTCTCGCTCGCGAAGCTCCACTTGATACGTTTTACCAAGCCTCACTCCATACCGCCCTATCTCCAGCCAGCCAACGATCGCTTGCC
>CALKXN010000307.1 GCA_938003555.1 uncultured Robiginitomaculum sp.
GGAAAGATGGTAAAGCCAATCACGGCCATAGCTGTGTAAAGGGCCGTTTCGCCTTTGGGTACGCCACGCATAAAGACCGTATTCTTGAGCCGATGATCCGTGAGAATATTACAGATCCATGGCAGACTGTGTCTTGGGATGAAGCCTATGAATTTTCTGCAGACCGCTTGAAAGCTGCACAGGAAAAATATGGCGTAAAAGCGATTGGCGGGATTACCTCCAGTCGGTGCACGAATGAAGAAGTATGGGTGGTTCAGCGCCTAATTCGTCAGGGGTTTGGCAATAATAATGTCGATACTTGCGCGCGCGTTTGCCATTCGCCAACAGGCTATGGCTTAAAGCAAACTTTTGGGGAAAGTGCAGGGACGCAGAATTTTGATTCCGTTGAACATGCCGATTGCATAATGGTCATAGGGTCAAACCCGACTGACGCTCATCCCGTTTTTGGTAGTCAGATGAAACGCCGCCTGCGCGAAGGCGCTAAGTTGATCGTCGCAGACCCGCGTGCGATTGATCTTGTACAATCTGCCCATATCAAAGCAGATTATCATTTGCAGCTTCAACCCGGCACGAATGTGGCCCTCATAAATGGTCTCGCACATATTGCCGCCAAAGAAGGCTTGCTGGACGAAGACTTCATAAAATCTCGCACAGAAATGATAAGCTATAGGGATTGGAAAGCGCAGATTTTAGACGACGCCAATTCGCCCGAAAATGTCGCAAAGATTACGGGCGTGCCGAAAGAAGACATTATTGGCGCGGCGCGTTTATTTGCAACGCAGAAAAACTCTGCGATTTATTATGGTCTCGGCGTGACGGAACATAGCCAAGGCTCCACCATGGTAATGGGCATGGCCAACCTTGCTATGGCAACAGGTAATATTGGCCGTCCGGGCGTTGGCGTAAATCCAATGCGCGGGCAGAATAATGTCCAAGGTTCTTGCGATATGGGCAGTTTCCCTCATGAATTATCGGGCTATCGCCCTGTTAGCGATGACGCAGCGCGGGGCATGTTTGAGGCTAAATGGGGACGCAGGCTCGATCCCGTTCCGGGATATCGCATACCGAATATGTTTGATGAGGCAATTGGTGGAAATTACAAAGGCATGTATATTCAGGGCGAAGATGTAGCGCAATCTGACCCGAATATTCAACATGTCGAAGCTGCTTTGCGCGCGCTGGATATTTTAATTGTCCAAGACTTGTTTCTCAATGAAACGGCGCGTTTTGCGCATGTGTTTTTGCCGGGGACATCTTTCCTTGAAAAGGATGGAACATTCACCAATGCGGAACGCCGCATTAATCGCGTTCGCCCCGTCATGCCGCCTTCGACGGGTAAACATGAGTGGGAAGTCACGCAAGACCTTGGGCGGGCGCTGGGGTTTGATATGGGCTTTACCTCATCGTCCGAAATTATGGATGAGATTGCTGAGCTTACGCCGCAATTTGCGAATGTGTCTTTTGACGTTTTGGACGCGGCGGGCAGCCTACAATGGCCGGTCAATGATGATGTGCCGGAAGGCGCAGAAATTATGCATGTTGGCGAATTTACACGCGGGAAAGGGAAATTTGTCCCAACTGAATATGTGCCTACGACTGAGCGCACGAATCGCCGCTTCCCGCTTATCCTGACGACAGGACGTATTCTGTCTCAGTATAATGTGGGCGCGCAGACTCGCCGCACAGAAAATAATTTGTGGTGGGAAGAGGACGTGCTGGAAATTCACCCGTCAGACGCTGAAGCGCAAGGTATTGCGGATGGTCAATGGACGTCACTACGCTCGCGAAAAGGTGAAATTACGCTGCGTGCGAAACATTCTGAGCGTATGGCGCCGGGTGTAGTTTACACAACTTTCCATCACCCTGATACGGGGGCAAATGTCGTCACGACAGACAATGTAGATTGGGCAACAAGCTGCCCTGAATATAAAGTGACGGCAGTTGCCGTGGCGCCAGCGAACCACAAATCTGATTGGCAGCAGGATTATCAAGAACAGCTTTCTGAATACCGGAAAATACAAGAGCCGGCTGAGTAGCCATGTTTCCGGTGCAGACATATGGAGACAGTCTGCCCAACTACCGTAAAGTTAGGGCAGGTGATAATGCGTGGTTTGTTCCCGAAGAAGTGCCCATCGCCTTCGTTTACAATCGTCGAAATTATGCGGTGATGATGGGAACACCGGACGACCTTGTTGATTTTGCTTTGGGTTTTTCACTTACAGAGCAGGTCGTGCGATCTGCGGATGAGATAATTTCTCTTGATATCCAGCTAAGCTCAAAGGGTGTTGATTTACGCTTTAAGGTCACTGGCGCGGCGCTAGAACGGCTCGACGTTACGCAGCGCCGCCGCAATATGGTGGGGTCTGCCAGCTGCGGCTTATGTGGTTTGGAAAACGCAGATGTGCTGTTCAAACGTCTGCCAGAGGTGAGTGAGGTCCCAAAGGTGCTAGCCGCGCCAATCATTACGCAAGCTTTTGATGCAATGTGGGAACATCAGGCTCTAGCACAGAAGACAAGAACTGTGCACGGGGCGGCTTGGGTGAGTGATCTAGGGCAGATTGAAATGCTGCGCGAAGATGTTGGGCGTCACAATGCGCTGGACAAACTTCTGGGGGCGATCACGCAGCAAGATGTTGATGTTTCAAATGGCTTTGTTTTGATGTCCTCAAGATGTTCTTATGAAATCATAGAAAAGGCGGCGCGCTGTGGAGTGCAGGCGTTGGTTTCGATTTCTGCGCCCACAGCTTTTGCCTTAGAAAAGGCCAAGCAGGCCGGTATGAGCCTATATTGCCGAGATGGTCATGGTGCTGTGAGATTAGCGTAATGAAACCCCTGAGAATATTGGGAGTTATATTGGCCGGCGGCCAAGCCAATCGTATGGGCGGCCAAAATAAAGCTTTGATTTCCATCGGGCAAAACACATGTTTTGAGCGTGTCTCAGATGTTTTTACGCAGGGGCCTCTAGAGAAAATCTGCGTCAGTTACAATGGCGCTATTTCAAAATCTGATCGACTTGGGCATTTTCCTCCCCTTTACGATTTGCCGATTTTGGGGACGTCTTCGAGTGCGGCATGGGCAATATATTCCACCCTAACTTGGGCGAGGCAAAGACATTTTGATGCGGTTATTACAAGCCCTGTAGATGTTCCATTTTTGCCTCGATCATATGTTCCAGACCTCATCACTGCTTACGCTCAATCTCCAGAGGCCTGTATTGTGTGCTCAACACAGGCGCGTCTTCACGGGTTAAATGCACTCTGGCCGTTATCTAAATTTGACCGACTGGAGACGCTTGTGCGTGGCCAGTCTGTGTTTCAGCTTAAGAGACTCCACAGAGAGTTAGGGTCGGTTTCTGTTAAATATGACGCCTCTGCATTTGACCCTTTTCTGAATGTAAACACACCCGAGGATATCCGCTTAGCGAATCATATTTCAGATTTACAGAATTTGTAATTTAGCTTTTAACGCGTTCTGATTTGGGGTCGTACCAAGGCTTGAGCTGCGCGGTGGCCTTGTAGCGTTTCATGGCGACTTCGATTTCAAAATCCATAGATTTAATCGCTTTAAGCGTGATGCTTTTATCATCACTTATCCAGCCTATGCCGAGTGACTTTCCAATGCGGTGCCCCCATGCGCCGCTTGTTATAACGCCGACGCATTTGCCATTTGCAAATATGGGTTCTCCGTGATGGAGCAGAGGCGCATCTTCGCTGTCATCATCGAGTTGAAACAACACAAGGCGTTGCGTCATGATCTTCGATTCTTTTTGCGCCAAAACAGCATCTCGTCCGATGAAGTTTGGCTTGCTGTAATCAACCGCGAAACCCAGACCGGACTCCATCGGGGTTCCTTCTTCGTCAATATCGTGTCCCCAGCGGCGATAAGCCTTCTCCATTCGGCAGCTGTCAACAGCAGCATGACCAGCATGGGCGAGGTTAAATTCAGGCCCCGCGTCCATAAGTTTCTCATAGACATGAGCTGTAAACTCTACGGGAATCAAAAGCTCCCAGCCAAGCTCACCGACATAGGTGAGGCGGTTTGCGATCACGCGGCCATATCCAAAATCGACTTCTTGACTTGTTCCAAATGGGAAATCCTCATTTGATAGGCTATCTGGCGTAAGCTTAGAAAGTAAGCCCCGGCTTTTCGGCCCCATAATGGAGAGCATCGACCACGCATTTGTGACATCGTATGCATAAGCATTCATATGGGTGGGTATATTTTTTGTGAGCCAGTCAAAATCTCTGACTTGCATTGGGCCGCCTGTGAGCACCATAAATTTTGTGTCCGTCAATCGGGTGACGGTAATGTCTGCCTCAATGCCGCCTCTGGCATTTAGCCACTGCGTGTAAATGAGAGAGCCAATCGGCTTGTCGACATTTCCTGCGCAAATGTAGTTGAGCGCATCAGCAGAATCAGGGCCGTCAACAACGAATTTCGCGAAATTACTATTATCGATTAAGGCAACATCATTTTGAATTGCCAAGCTTTCACGTTTGGCATTTTCAAACCAGCCCGGACGCCCATGACTATATATGAATTCAGGCTTTGAGCCCGGGTCGCCGTAAAATATGGGTTGTTCCCAACCCGATCTTTCGCCCATCGCAGCCCCGGCCGCAATGAGGGCATCATGCAGAGCAAGCCGGCGAATGCCGCGCGCCGTTTTCATTTGTTTTCCTGGGTAATGCGTGGACATTAAAAGGCCCAAAGTTTCCTTGATACGCTC
>CALKXN010000308.1 GCA_938003555.1 uncultured Robiginitomaculum sp.
GCGATCCCAACTCCGCCGAGCACTAAAATACTGCTGAGGATGAAACGCGCGGTAATTGGCTCTGCGATGAAGAGTAAGCCGCCTATGGCCGCCAATACCGGAACGGTAAGCTGCGCGATTGCGGCGCGGCTGGCGGTCAACCCGCCCAGCGCGCTATACCAAATCGCGTAGCCAAGACCCGAGGTTATACCGCCGCAAATCAGGGCTAAGATGATGCCCGCCGCATTTGGCGCGGCGTCGCCGGATTGAAAGATTAGGAACGGCAATAGGATAGCAGCGATAATGAACGCCCGAATAAAATGCCCTGCGCTGCGCAGTGTTGGCCCTGCGGCTCCAGCGCTTTTTCCTAGCAAAGAATAGACGCCCCACGCGACCCCGGCGAGCGTCATGAACCCCATAGCCCATAGCGGTAGCGGCGGCAGGCCATCTTGCGGAAACAGCATCCAGATCAGTCCTGTAATGGCGAGTAATAATCCGAGCCACTGCACAAAACTCAACCGCTCGCCTTTTAAAAACCCGGCGCCAAGCATTGTCATTTGTACGCAGCCAAACAGTATGAGCGCGCCAGTGCCGCTGGGCAGGGCAATATAGGCAAGCGAGAAACAGGCCGCGTAAAGAAATAATGACGCGCCCCCGCGCCAATGGCCCGCAGACCACAGACCGCCGCGCGCGCCGCGACCGAGCCGCGGCACACAAATAGCCGCCAATACAACAGCGCCGCTGAGCAGTCTAATTAGCGCGAATTGTCCGGCGCTAATATTTGCGCCTAATATATCCGTTCCGACTTCGGAGAGTGCTAAGCGCGTTACAACGGAATTGGCTGCAAAGGCGACCATCGCCAAAGTCGTTAAAATAATTACTCTCAATGCGCGCCCCTGCTTTTGGTTTAAGCCATCAGCCTAGGCAAAATAAAGGCACTAAAGGCGCCGATAGCCCAAACGGCAAATCCGAGATAAAGGACAATACCGCCAATTTTGCGCAGACGCGTGCATAATTTCGCCGCGCCCGGATCGGCAGGACATGGCATATTACGCGTCATAAATCGAACAAACCAAGCCAGACATAATAAAACGAATGAGCCGCCAAAGACCAAAGGCTTATGCGCGGATAGCCAAATCAGGCCCGGTACATTCGCGGTCAGAGATGAAAGGGCCGCGCCCATACCTAGCGTAATAAAAACCGCGGGCAGCGTGCAGCAGACCAGCGTTGAAATACTCGTCAGCAGCGCGACAGCAGGCGCTGCCGTTTCACGTATGGCCAGCCGCGTCTTCATTAACCCGCTGTTTTACGCGTAATTTCGGTCACATTATATCCGGCTTTCTTGACCAGTTTTTCAATCTGCGCGTCCGTCAAACCTTTGCCCGCATTCAACACAATTGAAAGCGTTTTTGTATCGAGATCAACATAGGTCGCGGCGACGGCTTTGTCTTTTTTGAAGGTTTTATTCAGCGCGATAGAGCAAAAATCACAGACCAAACCTTTTAGGCCAACTGAAATATCAGCGACCTGCGCAATGGCGGGGCCTTCGAGTTTTGCAGGCGGCTCGCCGGCAAAGGCCGCTGTTGACGCGCCGCTGAGCATCGCGGCAATTATCACTGTTTTTAAAATACGCATATCATCTCCTATCAGAAGCGGTGTATATAATTGAGAACGGGCGCGCCGTCATTATCGACGCCCAGCTCAAGCAGGCCCGGCCCTTTGAAAAACCGAACCAGCGCCGTTGCACCAAATTTATCCTCATCACGGTCAGGCCTATAATGGGACTCAAGCATGAACCATGTGTGAAGCGCGCCGGTATTGGCGACATAAGGCGCAACGCCGAGGCGGTTATGCAGGCGCGTTTTCGTGCCAAAATCGCCCTGCTCCCAATGATCAATCGCGCCGCTGATAAAATAGCGCCGCGTTTCCCAATCAGCAGACAGGCCGGCGTAAAGGCCCAGCTCATCACCGCGCCCCAGAGCGCTTTGATCACTCACTTGCCCGACCGCGATATGGCCGTAAAAATTAGCCTGACTATCCACCTCATTCCAGCGCTTGAATAGCCGGTTAATCTGCGCGCCGGTAAAAAACGCCTCAGCCTCGCGATCATAACGCAGCCGCAGCCCGATCGAGTGGCGCGGATCGGTTGTGTAGTGCACATGCGCGCTATTGGCCTCGGCGTCATGACGCAGCATCAGCGTCCACCCTTCCGGATATGACACAGGCCGCGCTTGCGAAGCGGGCGCAATCAGAGCCGCCAATAGCGCCAGAGATGTTAGCTTGCGAAACATACCCCCCTATGGTATCTGACGGGCTATAAATCAACTCACTTTTTTGTAAGATATGACAAACCGAAAAACTCGCCGTAGCAATATTTCCAAACGCCTCGCCCGCATCGAAGGCCAAGTCCGCGGCCTCTCGCGCATGATCGATGAGGACCGCTATTGCATCGACGTCATCACCCAAACCAAAGCCGTCACCGCCGCCCTTAAAAAAGTCGAAGCCGAGCTCTTAAAAGACCATGCGGGCCACTGCCTTGCCGCCGCAATCGCGAGCGACAATGTCGAGGAGCGCGAGCAAAAGGTTTCAGAACTGGTGGAACTATTGCAGAAAAGCGCAGGGTAGAAAATAACGATTTAGCGCAATATTGACCCAAGGCTGCCGTCTATTTTATGCGCGCGCGGAACGTCAGGCTAAAACTCGGATCAGGGTCTCCATACGCCATGCGGCCTTTGGGATTAAAGCACACATGCTTCACATTGGGATCATAACCGAGAGCGGGCGTATAGGCACAACTGGAAAAATCACTCGGCGCCGCAGCTAAATCGGAATAGCCAACATCTGACGCGTAGTTAAATGTCAGATCGCTTCCATTACTTTGAAAAGTTACAGGATCAGTTTGCGGCCCGGCATCATCAATATCCCCGATATACATCGTAATTTCTGGCGGAAGTGTGTCGACAATAAACATACTATTATTATCAGATTTTGCAGTCCCTGTATTGTCCACGGATATTGTATAAAGCACATCATTTCCCGGCAATTGATACGCCCCTGCGGGATAGCTCTGAGTGGTTTTATTGGCAATTAGCGTTGTCGAATTGATAAATGGCGGCGCGGCGGTTGGGCAGCTAAACCCATCATGCTGACTCGACGCCGCAGCCGTATAAGATGCAATAATTTCAGGAGCCGTAATCGGGTTCTCAATATTGAAGATAATCCCAGTCGTGTTTTCAGCAACATATAGATTGCCATTACTTGCAGTCCACGCCGCGCCATATGTGCCTGTCGGCAAGCCCGTTACAGGAAAGCTGAATACAGTTAAATCCGTAATATTCCACACATAAACGCGGCCATTTCTGGCTCCTGCAAAATAGTCTTTACCGCCAAATTCAATATAAGCAATATCTAAAACGCTCTCTCCGGGCGTGCCGCTTAGAATTAAGTTTTCAGTTGCGTAAGGCGGCGTAACCGAAACGCGTCTAATCGTGGATGCTCTTGGAAAGTAATATAATTTACCATCTGCGCCCATATCCGCAGCTGCTGATCTCGATACATTCTCTGCCAAAGAGACAATATTACCAAAATTGCCAACCCGAATGAGGTCTTGGTCAATATCGCCCTCCCGGCCAAAGGCATAAACATAATTATCAAGCGTATTATACCCTGTTCCATTATAGAGTAATTGCTGAGATCCAATAGGGATATATGTCTGAGAAACGGGATCAAAACGTGCCATTTGGCCGTCAATCACTTCATAAAACCGAGATATACAGGTAAAAGGCTGAGGCGGTGATGGCGCTGTGATCGTAACTGTAGCGGTTGCCGTATCACACGAAAATTCATTTACATCTTCGCAGACACGGTAATCAAATTGATATGTTCCCGCCGCCGCATTTGCCGCCACATCAATATGCCCTGTTGACGTATTAAACGTTAACGCAGACGGAACTGTTGAGCCAGGCTCAACGAAATACACCGCAGTCGCAGGTAGTCCGGCGCCGCCTTGCGTGTCATTATCCCCCACTTGCAAAACACTCGTCTGCACAGCACCACTGGATACGACAGAGGCACTGTCGTCAATGGCCACAACAGGGTCAGGAAGCGGCGGACTTAAGAAACGAAATGTGAATCCGCCAATAAAGCCGCGGTTTTGAAACGCAAATAAAATCTCATCCCCGGCGTTCACATTAATGGTCGCCCCGACTCCAGCGCCGGGACGCGGATCTGGCGCGCCGCCAGAAGGGAAATAAGCATATTGCCTTACGCCGTTCACATAGACATCAACAATATCATCAACGACTTCGCCCGCGCCAAAGCCAAAGGTCAATGTCCCGCCATTTGCCGCTTTTCGGCGTAAATCTATTTGATATGTCGGATTCACACCTGTCCACACAGCGCCGACATAATCGGGCGTGTGCAGCAAAGGTGATGTTGGCGTTTCACTATTTGACCATCGATTACTATTGGCCGTTCCATTAGACGCAATCGTGACATCATTGGTGCCAATACCAAAAAAGGCCTCACCTCTAAAAGCTCGCACCCCGCCAGGCCCTGTATCTCCGAAACTGGACCCTGCCACGGCGCTCGCACCCTCATAATAAGAAGCGACCCAATAATCGACAGGGAAATCCGTAACATCTTCGACGCCATCGGCTGTCTGTGCCGTAGCGTTATGACAAAAAGCGCACCATATCGCCGCCGCAACCATAACTTTCACGGCTATTATTGTTGATTTTTTAAAAATCATAATATCTCGATATTTTATCAGCACGCCTAACTAAATTAGTCAGAATTATGCTTCCACTTATGACTTAAAAATATTAAAGTGACGCTAAGATATAATACCCGAAATACAGTTTTTGCACATGGCGGCAAGACTCACCCTCTCAAAGTTAGTCTATGTTTTAATGCTATTATCGCGGCCACAATATCATTAAACACCAGTAAAGACTTCGGAATGGGCGGGGCTCTTGCAAAAGAGCGTGGCTTAGACTTTGAGGGCAAAGGAGGGTAAAACAGGTCTTTGATGAGCGGCATAAAGCGCCTAAGTAGGTCACTCGCGGCCAGTTCCGTATGACTTCGGGGCAGCCCAAGAGACGGGTTTTTTTGCCTTATAGATGAAACTCCAAATCAGCGCCATGCGATGTTCCACTGGTCGCCTTTATCGCGTCAAGTTGGGAGAGGTGAACCGATCCGGTTAGCTCGCCAAGCAAATGTGACTTCTCCAGCCTATCCATAACGGGACCTTTGACTTCTGAGAGATGAAATTTGATATCCGCCGTCTTCAGTCTTTCATTGATGGCCTCAAGGCTTTCTAGAGCGCTGAGGTCAATATCATTGACGGCAGAGCACATAAGAATGACATGTTCGATTTCGGTCTTGTCAAATATGAGGTCGTAAACCGCATCTTCCATATAGCGTGCATTGGCAAAGTATAGTGACTCGTCGATCCGCAGGGTCAGCACTCGCGGATTTGTTATCACGTCATGACGGGCAATATTTCTAAAATGTTCAGAGTCTCGCACCTGACCGACGACCGCAAAATGGGGGCGCGAAGACCGAAATAAGAATAATGCAATGGATAGTACCACGCCTGAAATCACGCCAGCTTCCACCCCGACGGTAAGTGTCAGAATAATTGTTGCCATCATCGCAGCAAAGTCAGCTTTTGAATATGTCCAAGCCTCACGAATATCGGCAACATTAACGAGCGACAAAACCGCAACGATGATTGTTGCAGCCAGTGTGGCAATCGGAAGAAAATATAAAAGCGGCGTTAAAAATAATGTGGCAAGCGCAATGCCGATAGCCGTCATAGCACCCGCAGCAGGCGTTTCAGCTCCTGCATCAAAGTTGACGGCAGAGCGAGCGAACCCACCCGTTACTGGATAGCCCCCAGAAAACGCGCCTGCAATATTAGCAGCGCCCAGCCCTATCAGTTCCTGATCTGGGTCTATCCGTTGCCGCCGTTTCGCCGCGAGAGTTTGTGCAACGGATATAGATTCAACAAAACCAATGACGGCGATGATGAGCGAAGAAGCGAGAAGACTGCGCCAAAGGCCGAGGTCAAATTCAGGGACACTGAGTGCCGGTAGACCTTTTGGAATATCTCCCACAATTTTCACTCCCTTATCTGCAAGCCCGAGTGAGGCCACAACTAAGATTGCGACTACCACCGCTATGACGGGACCTACTTTCGTGCCTATCGTGGCTAGCCGTTCCGAGATTCCGAATTTCATCAGGAGGGGTTTAAAGTTCCCGCGAACCCAGAATAGAAACGCCGTCGAAATAACGCCAATGATAACTGTGGGGCCGTTTGTTTGCGGTAAGTTCGAAACTAGAGCCTGGACCATCTCAATAAGGTTATGACCTGAGGCCTCAATACCTAAAATATGTTTGAGCTGACTGACCGCAATCAGAATGCCGGACGCGGTGATAAATCCTGAGATCACCGGATGGCTTAGAAAATTGGCAATAAAGCCCAGTCTCAGAAGCCCCATCACCAAGAG
>CALKXN010000309.1 GCA_938003555.1 uncultured Robiginitomaculum sp.
GTTGATGAAACAGCCCGCGATGCAAAAGAGCTTATGAATAATGTTATCCAACCGATGACAATACGTTTAGAAAAAAGCTTGGATGAGTTGGATGCAACAATTTCAGAGTTTGGAGTTGCGGCGCAAAGCGCCAATACGCTGATGGTCAATGCGGATGGGACTTTGTCACGTATTGACGGACAAATTGTTCGAGATCTTGAGCTTGCTGTGATTGACATGCGCGCCATGTTGCAATCGGTAAACAGATTAACCGAAGAAATAGAACGCAATCCCTCTGTCTTTCTATCCGGTAAAGACCGCGAACGCATAAAGGTTCCACAATGAATTACGCTTTAAAATCAGTATTGATTGCAATGGTGGCCATGAACATGACAGGCTGCTTGTCAATATTACCAGAGCCCGCAAGCGCGCCGACGATTTACCGCCTCAAACCTGCGGGAAATAGTGTTGTTAAGCGCGAAGGAGCAAAAATCCTTCGTGTTGATGTTCCCAGTGTTCCAGCTTCATTACGCGGCCCGGACATTGCTGTATCACCTGATGGTCGCATCATTGCCTATACAGACGGGGCAAAATGGGACGCGCCGATACCAAGTCTTATTCAACGCGCCGTTATTGAGGGTTTTGATCAAAGTGAAACATTACGCGCGGTATCTGCAAATACAGGCGTGGAAAGCGATTATTTGCTTTCCATCAGTGTCCGCTCTTACGAAGCTGTATTCATCAATGGTAAGAAGACGGCACCTCAAGCGCGCGTCGTATTAGATGTTGCATTGGTTAAGGCTGGCGGCCGGCAACTTGTCGGCAGTAAACTTATACGCACTGACGATATGGCCTCTGCGTATCGTGTGGAACGCATCGTGGTTGCCCAAGAAAATGCAACGCGTGAAGCGATAAATGAGATTGTTCAGTGGGCAGAAGCACAGGTTAACAGGCCAGGCACGTAAATCATCCAAGTGCCGTATCGCACAAGATAAATGCTCTACCGGCTTCCGTTTGCATTGTCTCGCGAAGGCTTTCTCGATCAGAACTTACCGCGCCCAAGACTTGATAGAAGCGCTGCGCAAAGTCATCAGCAGCGGCCTTTAGGTCTGGATCAGTTGAAAATGCGCTACGCAAATGCGTAATTTCCGCAGGCAGGCGGAGGCTGATGACTTCGCGCATATCAGCAGCTCCCTTAAACTTGCGCGTGTTCACCGCTTCGATGACACAGCCTTCGTCGACCACGCTATTTGGCGCAAGGCTGACCGCTTTAAGACGGGCGATAATATCAGCCTTCCGCTCATCCAGACTCATTTTAGATGTGGATTTTATTGGCGTGGACTGAGGCGTTACCTCTTCATCAATGCCGCCTAAAAAGCCTCTCCAGCTCCATCCTGACTTCCCTTGTTTCTTGCGAAGGGTCTGAGGAAGGGTCGTTTCAAGGACCGGCGATAATACGTCATCTTTAAGTTCGGGCATCGACAACATCGGTTGGTCTTGGACGTCTAAGGAGAGATCCTGAGTGACTTGCGGCTCTGTTTCAGGTTGGGGAATGTCGAGGAGTAAGGGCTCTGGGCTCGGTTCAGGTGTAATCTGTGGCGGCTCCTCCGACGTCAGGACAAGGTCCTCTACAGTGGGCTCAGGTTCATTCAAGGACAGATGCGGCACGTTAGTTGCGTCCTCTGTTTCAGCATCCACATCCACATCTACAATCGGTGACTGTCCGGTAAGAGGACGAAAGCGCAGTAGATTTTTGCGCCAACTTGATCGAGGCTCAACAACGAGCTCTTCGGGTTGATCTGCGCTCCGGCTCATGCGGGACTCTAGGGCGTGCATATCATCTTCGATACGGCCGATTTCCATACGGGTGAGGGCGAGGCTATCGCGGACGCGCTTTGCGGCGCGGTCACTAATGCTCTCGGCGCGGGAGTTCGAATAACGCACCATTTCTTCCATTTCGGCAAAGCGTTCTTTGACAGCGCTATCGGCCAGTGTCGCTGATTTGGCTAGGGCCTCAACGGTTTGACGACCGGCTTCGCTGGCGTCATTTAAGCTCTCTGTGCTGACTTTGGCCGAAAGGGACATTTCGCGAAGACGCGATAAGCGCTCTTCAATACTGGCTTCCAGCTCTTGTTGCTCTTGGCGTAATTGCTCCAATAGGGACTTCATATCATCTGCATGACGGCTATTAAGCTCGCCCAATGTTTCAGATTGCGCGCGAATGTCGTCACCCAATTTGGCGATTTTTGTGTGGCTCTCATCTAAGGTCTTTGACGCTGACATAGCGTTGTCGCGCACGATTTCAGAACTGGCATTGATTTTGGCCGCTGCGCCTTCGACGCTGACCCGGGCTTCTTGTATTTTTTGCTCTGCGACATGTGTAGAGCTTGAGAGCCGTTCATTATGCTCTGTCAGCATGTGGGACAGCGACGCCATGCGCTCGTCAAAACTCCCTGTCAGAGTTTTAAGCGCAGTGCGCTGTTCAGTGAGTTGATCTGAAATGTTATGGGTCTGCTGGGTTGCCGTGACGTGAGAGTCCGTTAGGGCGCTAACGTGACCGCGCAGCACATTTTCCATTCCAGCCAATCGATCCAGCGCGGCTGCGAGTTCGCTATCTACAGATATAATCTGACTGCGCACAGCAGATGCGAGATGTGTAGCGCGAGCCTGCGCTGTTTCATCAGGCCGAGTTATGCGATCCGCGGCATCTATAACGCTGCGGGTCTGCGCGGATAGTCGTGAAAATCGTGTCATTAAATAGCAAAACATCAAGATTAACGCGGCGGGAAGAAACGCGATAATTCCATGTGCTAACATTGGCCAGCTTGCCAAACGGGTGTCATTCGTACCGAGCACAAAGACAAGGTAATAAACGCTACCCACAATACATATCCAGATCAGGGCCATGATGCTGCCAATAATCCATATATTGCGTGTTTTTACTGGTTCGTCCTCAACAGTACTCTCAAGCATTAAGGGCGCGGTCGATTTAGATATGGGCGAACCCTCATCACGCTTTGGCGTTGCATCCTGTTCTATGGACGTAATTTTTGCAGATAAATCAGACACAGTTTCCCCTGAATTTCTCTTTTGCGCGTCTCTAAGGTGTAAATAAGTCCTTACGGCGTCATTAAGTAAAAAATTGCCTTTTTCCTTTAGATTGTCTTTGCCTCGGGGGGAAGGGTGCATAGACATTCTCATCCCCTAGGCCCGCATTTAGCGGTTTTGGTAATGGGCTTTAACAGGGTTTGGGGACATCAATGTCTAATATTAGCGGCGCAGAGCGCGCATATCTCTCTATGGGCAGCCATCAGGCTGGCGGTAAACTTCCACTTTTTGACCGCGATGGTCAGAAAATTCCAGGGCGCATTATTCGCGGATGTCTGGATAAAGGTTTGG
>CALKXN010000310.1 GCA_938003555.1 uncultured Robiginitomaculum sp.
CTGCAACGCCAACATTCATTATCAATGGTGAAATCAAGAAAGTTTTTAAAATCGAAGATTTCGATGAAGCCTTCGCGCCATTCATTGACGTTCCGGTTCGCGAAACAGAATCCGAAGACGACGCGGAAGAATAACAGGCATACGCTATGGGCCAACTCAAATTTGAACAAATAAAGCTGACGGGGTTTAAATCTTTTGTCGAGCCGACCAGCTTTAATATCAAAGATGGCCTGACGGGTATTGTTGGCCCCAATGGCTGTGGCAAGTCCAACTTGCTCGAAGCCATTCGTTGGGTCATGGGCGCAAATTCTGCCAAAGCGATGCGCGCGGGCGCGATGGATGATGTCATTTTCTCCGGCACCAATAATCGCCCCGGTCGCGGGCAGGCTGATGTTGTCCTAACGATCGACAATAGCGCCCGTATCGCGCCGCCAATGTTTAATGAAAGTGACGAGCTAGAAGTTCAGCGCATCATTAAAAAAGGCGGCGGATCAAAATATAAAGTCAATGGCAAGACGGTTCGCGCCAAAGACGTGCAGCTTTTATTTGCGGATGCGTCAACCGGCGCGAACTCCCCGGCTTTGGTTCGTCAAGGCCAGATCAATGAGTTGATTTCAGCGAAGCCGGAAAATCGCCGCCGCATCCTCGAAGAAGCGGCCGGAATTTCAGGATTGCATAGCCGCCGCCACGAAGCCGAATTGCGCCTTCGCGCGGCAGAAAACAATCTGGATCGTCTTGACGACATCCTTCAGCAAATCGAAGCGCAGCTTGTCTCGCTGCGTCGCCAGTCGCGCCAAGCCTCTCGCTTTAAGCGTCTCGCCGGAGAAATTCGTGAATACAAAGCCCTGCTTTGGCTAAAACGCTGGACGGCCGCCCTGACAACGCTGGCCGAAGCGCAGCAATCGCGCGGCGATATCGAAACCAAGGTTCAAGAGCTTACACAGATTGCCGCCGAAAAAACGCGCATCGCCGCAGAGATTTCAACCACGGTAGAACCAAAACGCGAAGCGCAGATCATTGCCGCCGCTGTTGTGGCCCGCCTGAACGCCGCGAAAGACGCGCTGCAAAGTGATGAAGAATCCGCGCGCGCCGAAATTGAGAAACTGGCCGGACAGATTAAAAATCTAGCCGCCGACCTTGAGCGCGAGCAAAGCATTATTGATGACGCCGCCGAGGCGCTTGAAACGCTAAAGATCGAGAAAGGGCTATTGTCCTCTTCCGGGGATCGCAGCGCGGATATTGATGCGGCGCAGAAAAAGGCTGAAACCACAGCCGAGACTCGCAGCAAGATTGAACGCGACTATAGCGACATGACGGGGCGCGCCGCAGCCTATAAAGCGCGCAAAGACACAGCCGGGCGAGATTTGCAAGACGCCGAAAACCGCCTCTTCCGCCTCACGCGTGAGCACGGGGAATGGTCTGAAAAGCTAACAACCCTAAAATCAAAATCCGGCGGCAGCGCGAATCTATTTGAAGCCGCCGTTGATGACCACTCGACGGCGCTCACTAAAGCCCGTGAGGCCGAAACAGCGGCCAATGAGGCGCGCCAAAGCACAGAGCAAGCCGACCGCGCCGCCCAGGAAAAACTGACCGAAGCCCGTGAAGACGTTTCAAAACTCCGCGCCGAAGAAAAAGCGCTGTCCAATCTGTTATCCCGCGGCCGCGGCGAAGCGGTGTGGACGCCAGTTATCGATAATATTGACGTGCGCGCCGGCTATGAAAAAGCTCTGGTCGCCGCCATCGGGGATGATCTGGATGCGGCTCTGGGCGGCGACGCGCCGCTGCGCTGGATGGGCGCAAGCAAACCTGATGCGCCGCTCCCCGCGGGCGTTGAGAGCATTGCCGCCTCCGTCAAAGCGCCAGATGCGCTCCTGCCGCGCCTGTCACAAATTGGCGTGATTTCAGCAGATCAGTCTCACCTTTCGACCTTGCTGGCTCCGGGCCAGTGCCTTGTCACATTGGACGGCGATCTATGGCGCTGGGACGGCTTTGCCGCCAGCGGCGATGTCCCGTCGCCTGCCGCGATCAAGCTTGAGCAGCAAAATCGCCTTGCTGTACTCGCCACCGAAATTGAAGGTAAAGACGCCGCGCTGGCCAAAGCACAAAGCTTTGCGGAGGCCGCCCGCGCGAAACGCGACAACGCCGAGCAAGCCGCCCGAGAGGCGCGCCGCGCCCTGCCCGATTTGGAGCGCGCCGAACGCGCCGCCCAGGCCGCACTGGCCAGTTTCCAAACTGATGTTGCGCGTGAAAACGCGCAGGCCCAAGCCGCGCAAGACCGCATTGAGCGCCTTGATCTGGATATTAAAGAAACAACAAAGCGCCGTGATGATTTCGCGCAGCTCGCCAGCTCTGTAACCTCAGAGATTGATTATGACGCGGCGCTATCAGAACTCTCCACGCAGCTCTCTGAGGCCCGCGAAGCCGCATCTGAAGCCTCCGGCACATATCGACAGCTGGCCGGAGAAGCGGCTAGCCGCGAAACCCGCCTCGCCGCAATTGTCAAAGAAGTCGCGGATTGGACGCGCCGGAATGAACAGGCGCAAACCCGCGTGACCACACTCGCGCAGCGCAAAGACGCCGCGCAGCACACCTACGCCGCGGCCACCACAGGCCCTGATCAATTTGCGCAGCGCCGCGAAGCCCTCTTTGCTGAGCTGGGCGAGGCCGAAGCGCGCCGCGCTGCGGCCAATGACGCCTTGGCCGAAACGGAAAGCACACTTCGCGAAGCGGAAGGCGAAGCGCGCAGCGCTGAAACCGCGCTGGGTCAAGCCCGCGAGTCGCGCGCCGCGATTGAGGCCCGCCTGACCGCCGCGCAAGAACGCAAAGTCGAAGTCCAGGCCCGCATTACGGAGAGCTTAAGCTGCGAACCGGATGATCTTAAAAACCAATTGGGTGAAATCGATCCGGACATCAAATTGATGGAAGCCGATATTGAGCGCAAAGTTGAGCGCCTGTCTAAAGAGCGCGAAAAAATGGGCGCGGTTAATCTGCGCGCCGATGAAGAAGCCGAAGAACAAGAAGCCCGTCTTATTGCCATGAATGATGAGCGCGCCGATTTAATCGCCGCCATTGCCCGCCTGCGCGAAGGCATTGATGAGCTTAACACTGAAGGCCGCCAAAGGTTGCTGGCCGCATTTGATACGGTCAACTCGCATTTCGGGCGGCTCTTTACGACGCTCTTTGGCGGGGGCCATGCCAGCCTAGCGCTCACCGAATCAGATGACCCGCTACAGGCCGGACTTGAAGTCATGGTGAGCCCGCCGGGTAAAAAACTGGGATCAATGAGCCTAATGAGCGGCGGTGAGCAGGCCTTGACCGCGACCGCGCTGATCTTTGCGGTCTTTATGAGCAATCCCGCCCCGATTTGCGTCCTCGATGAGGTCGATGCGCCGCTTGATGACGCCAATGTCGACCGTTATTGCAATCTTTTGGATGAAATGCGCAAAACCACAAATACCCGTTTCATCACAATTACGCATAATCCGGTGACCATGGCGCGTATGGACCGTCTATTCGGCGTGACAATGGCTGAAAAAGGCGTCTCAACACTTATTAGTGTCGACCTCAATAGCGCAGAACTCTTGGTCGCGGCGGAGTAAAAATTACGCCGCAAAATGATTTATCTGCGACAGAATTGTCGCAGCCCCAATAATATCGATAAAACGCTTTAAATACAACAGCTTAGCCATGCAGCACACTTGGTTGACTTCACATGGATGAATAGATAGGTTCCGCGCGAATTTGCGGGGGTAATTTTCCGTGATCAAGTATTGAGTTAAACACGTCATTAAATGGATTGCCTCGATTTCAAAACCGCCTTCAGACCTCTCTGATCTACAGCAGCGCCTCAGCGCGGCCAAAGTCAAACATAGTCCGAAACAGCCGGAAAAAACCGATGGCAAAATGTTAGGCATGGCGTGGCGTCTCAGTACAGAGTTAATTGTATCGGTTTTGGTCGGTACAGCCCTTGGATACGGGCTCGATAAATTATTGGGTACGAATCCGTGGATATTATTAGT
>CALKXN010000311.1 GCA_938003555.1 uncultured Robiginitomaculum sp.
GTGACGACAAGATCAACCTCCGACGGTAAAACATCTGTCAAAACCAGCGTTGATCCATCAACCGCTTGGCCCGGATTGGTCAGTTGAATATCATACTTTACGATTGATCCCGGGATCGCAAAATCGTGCACGCTAGAGCTATCTATGGCGACGGTTTTTTCAGCAATTAATTCTGTGCTACAGCTTTGTGATGCTCCGACGCTGACTGTGGCAGTGTCCGCAATGCACTGCGCGGCGCGCAAGGGGAAATTCGCCGAGGACAGATCTTGCCAAACGCCGCCCGGAGGACGTGCTTGAAACCCCGTTGGTCCATCACAACATCCTTCAAACCCTAAGGCTTCATAACGATGCCATCCGACAGGTAAATTTATCGTGCCCTCGAGGACTTCTGCCGGGTTCGCATAAGAATTAGCCCACCATAAATCATCATTCCACTGCTGCTCTAATTCCTGACCGCGAATATAGAGATGCCCTCCTCGGCCAAAATCGCCGCCATATCGAAACCCCCAAACACCAGAAGTCGATGAGGTCACATTTAAAACAGCGCTAACGCACCATCCATAATCCCCATTCGTTCCTCCATATGATCGATTATTCGTGCCTGTAATCGTTGGTCTTACTGAATTTGTGACATCTATGGTCGCGTTTTCAAATGCTGTTATGGCGTCCGCAGGGCTGATCGGGTCAGCGGTCGAAACACGGCTCCGAATGCGCATGCCCACATCCGGAAAAACAAATGGCGCATTATCCGCAGATAGCAATGTTCCGTCGTCAAAATAGATATAGACTATTTGCGACTCGGCCGGCGCCATAGCTGGCAATTTCACAAATATTGTAGCCATTCGAGCAACAGTATCCCAACCGGTAACGACATACTCCACGGGCGTGACGTCATCGGCGGCATATACGCGAATATCGTGACCTGCAGCTGAGAATATATAACTGGCCGGAAAGTCAGCATTGACTAAGTCAATACGTGTTTCATTACTGTGTCCGATCGCTCCGGCTGTGATCGTGACAGGAATGCGGTGAGGCATACCGCAGCTCTGGCTATCCCATTCCGAATAGCTATTTTTGGCAAGCAAACCTGCAATCAGCAGGAACATTGCTATAAAATATCCACGTCTCATCCACATCAGAGCACCTATTTGCGCCTTGTGAAATGATACCATCTATCCGTTAATTTAGGTATAAACTGTATTTATGCGGTTTGAATGTTATCCGCCTTGACCATATCTGCCGCTTTTTCAGCGATCATAATCGTCGGTGCATTGGTGTTTCCGCTTATCAGGTTTGGCATGATTGAGGCATCAACAATACGAAGCCCGATGAGTCCGTGAACACGTAGCCGGTCATCAACCACGGCCATATCATCATTGCCCATTTTGCATGTTCCCACAGGATGGTAGATCGTTTCGGCGCGTTCGCGTATATTCGCGCGCAACGTCGCGTCATCTTGGCTATCGCCGTTATAAAGTGCTTTACCACGCATGGGCTTAAACGCGGGAGAATCCATAATTTGCAGCATCGTTTTTGTTGCCCGCACCAATTTCTCAAAATCGCGTTCATCGCTGAAATATTGCGGGTCAATCATCGGCGCATCCGTGACATCGGCGCTATTAAGCGCCACTTGCCCGCGGCTATGGGGACGCAACACGCAAACATGGCAGCTATATCCATGCCCCCAATGGGTTTTGCGGCCATGGTCATCAACAATCGCGCGCACAAGATGCAGTTGAATGTCCGGGCTTGGCTCATCACGGTCAAGATAGAGAAATCCGCCGCTTTCCGCGTAATTGGAGGTATATATCCCCTTACGCTCTTTGCGATAAGCTTTGATCTGTTTAGGCATATCCATGAATCCGCGCAGCGAGAAGCCCAGATTATCAATATCCTTGGATTTAAAATTCACCACGTAATCAATGTGGTCTTGCAAATTTTCGCCTACCCCCGGCAGGTCATGAATTTGTTCAATCCCATGCGGGGCAAGTTTTGCCCTTGATCCAACGCCGGAGAGTAGCAAGAGCTGCGGCGAACCAAATGCACCGCCGCATAGAATGACTTCCTTGCGAGCTTTAATCTGAACCTGCTTATTCGCAATCGTTACATCAACGCCGCTGGCTTGTTTGCCCTCAAATAAAACCTTATTGGTCTGCGCCCCTGTCAAAACTGTTAAGTTGACGCGATCCATATGGGGGTCAAGGTAAGCACGCGCCGTTGACCACCGTTCACCGTCTTTTTGCGTGACGTCATAATACCCGACTCCCTCTTGCGTCTCGCCGTTAAAATCTGTTGAAACAGGAAGCTGCATGTCGCGGCAGGCCTCTAAGAACAATTCATTGACCTTACCCGGACTTTGCAGCGGCGCGACATTAAGCGGACCGCCCGCGCCGTGAAACGCGTCGGCGCCGACTTCTCGATTTTCAGCCTTTTTAAAATAGGGCAGAACATCGTCATACCCCCAGCCACAATTGCCTTGAGATTCCCACGCATCATAATCTGCGCGGTGCCCCCTTATATAAATCATCGCATTTGCGCCCGATGACCCGCCAAGCATTTTCCCGCGCGGCTGGTAGGTTTCACGCCCGCCTAAATGCGTTTGCGGAACGCTTTCAAATTCATGTGTACGGCCTTTAAAAAAACGCTGCAGCACAGCCATGGCAGGAACAGAAATCGTAAAATGATTATGGTCTTTCCCGGCCTCTAAAAGACATACCGTAACGTCTTTATCTTCGGATAACCTTGCGGCCATGACGGCCCCTGCTGAGCCTGCGCCGACGATCACATAATCAAATTCCGTATCCATATTTTCCCCTTATGTCGCCGCGCTGCGAAGCCAATCTCCAGATTTACCTCCGGTTTTTTTTATGAGCTTCACGTCAGAAATCACCATGGATTTATCGCTGGCCTTCAGCATGTCATAGAGGGTCAATAATGTCACGGTCGCCGCCGTCAGCGCCTCCATTTCTACACCGGTTTTTCCCGTAATTTTAGCTTGACTAACGACCTCAAGACCTTGTTTTTCTTTATCTATATTTATCGATATGGTAACATTAGATAAGGGAAGGGGATGACAAAGCGGAATTAAATCAGATGTTTTTTTTGCGCCCATTATGCCTGCAATTTCGGCAATTGCGATCACATCGCCCTTGGCGGCGCTTTTTGTTTCGACCAAATTCAAAGTCGCTTTGGACATGGCAATAAAACCGCTCGCTACCGCAATGCGGGCCGTGTCCGATTTGGCGCTAACATCCACCATGACCGCGCGGCCATCTTTATCGAAATGCGTAAGACTACTCATGGCTTACGTTTCCGATAAACGCGGCATAAGCTCGACGAGATTGCACGGTTTATGACGGCTATCGAGTTGCAATTTAATGACCTTTTCCCAACCATCTTTAACTGCGCCATTTGATCCGGGAAGGCAGAAAATAAATGTGTTCTTCGCCAGACCCGCACAGGCCCGACTTTGCAGCGTGGAGAGCCCAACACTCTCATAACTTTTCATATGAAAAACAATTGAAAACCCGTCGATTTCTTTTTCAAATAAAGGGCGTAGCGCTTCGGGCGTTACGTCCCTGCCCGTTAATCCCGTGCCGCCAGTCGTGATAACAACATCAACATCTGAATTATCAATCCAGCTTTGAACCTGCGCTGCAAGCTGCGCTTTATCATCCCGCATAATTTTACGTTCGGCGATATGATGCCCGGCCTCTTCGATCATGTGTTGCAGATTTGCGCCGGACGTATCCGTCTCCATTGTACGCGTATCTGACACGGTCAGCACAGCAATGCTCACCGGAACGAATGTAAGGCTTTCATTTATACCGTGACCCATTATATTTCCCATCTTTTCTTGTCTAATTCATCGCGCGAACTCGGTTCAATCCACGCGCTATCTTTACCCGCATATTGCTTTTTCCAAAACGGTGCTTCGGACTTTAAATAATCCATCAAAAAATCTGCAGCCTCAAAGGCCTCGCGCCGATGTTTAGACGCCGCTGCGACTAAAACAATGGGCTCATTTGGAACCATTTTCCCGACGCGGTGAACAATTAATATCCCCTCCAGCGGCCAGCGCTTTGTCGCGCGATTGGCAATCTCCAAAATCTGCGCCTGCGTGAAACCATCAAAATGGGAAAGTTCTAAGGCCTCAATACCGTCTTCGCCGCGCACAATGCCGGTAAAACTCACAAGGCCGCCGCTATGGCGCAGTTGGTCACGAAAATCAGCAAGCCGCGTTTCGGGATCAAAGGGCTGATCGCATATTTCAACAATCGGCGTCACTTAGCCTCCGCTCAGTGCTGACATAAAAGCGATTTCGTCATCATCATCCACCGAAACAGGGGCGCTCTCAATGACCAATTCTTTATTCACCGCCATACGCGCGCCGGGGCGTTGCCATTCGGACTTAAACCCATCCAATGCAATACAAAGCCAGTCCGCGACCTCTTGCGTATTTGTGACACCCTCGGGAAGCGCAATAGCCTTGCCTGCGCTGACATCTGTGAACCGTCCAAAGAAAATAAAGTGAGCCATGGGCCATTGTGACTCGACCGCAGCGGATTTGCCAGTCGAAAACAGTTTTATCCCTAGATTTAGGGTGATAAGCGGGGATATGATATCTGTTTCCGAAGCCCTCACCCTCATTTCCGCTCACTCGCTCAACGCGAAGACCGAAGAACTTGCCCTTCGTGAAGTGGCGGGACGGATAAGCGCAAAGCCGATTAAGGCGCGTCTCACGCAACCGCCATTTGATAGCTCGGCCATGGACGGGTATGCTGTGAAATTTACCGACGTAACCTTCCAAGGCGCTACGCTTGAGGTCATTGGCGAAGCACCTGCAGGCATGCCCTTTGAAGGGGTTATCAAGGCAGGACAAGCGGTCCGCATCTTTACAGGTGGCGTTGTGCCCAAAGGCGCAGACCACGTTATCATCCAAGAAGATGTGACCCGAAACGGCGAACAGATTACGATTGATACACCAAGCCTGCGCGCCAGAAACATTCGCAAGGCGGGTCAAGATTTCGCCAATGGAGATACGTTAATCCCCGCCGAAACGCAGTTGAATTGGCCGCATATTGCGCTGATCGCCGCAGCAAATATTGCCAAAATCAGCGTCATTAAGAGGCCGCATGTCGCGATACTTTCAAATGGAAATGAGCTCAAAGAACCGGGCAGCCAAATCGCGACAGGACAAATCATCAATTCAAATCCCTATGCTTTAGCAGCCCTTATCGAGAGTTGGGGCGGCGTCGCGACAATCCTGCCGATTGCCGAAGACAGCGTCGAGAACATTAAAGCGCGCATCGCAATGGCCAAAGAGGCGGACATTATCCTTCCCGTAGGCGGAGCATCGGTCGGCGATCATGACCATATGAAGCCTGCATTCACCGAAGCAGGTCTGGATATGAAGTTTTCAAAAATCGCGGTTAAACCCGGCAAACCAACATGGTTTGGCACGCTCGGCGCGCAGCGTGTATTGGGATTGCCAGGCAATCCGGCCAGCGCGCTCGTCTGCGCGCATTTATTCCTCAAACCGTTAATGAACTTGGGTCAAGACCAATTATTGAGCGCCGCATTATCCTCCCCCCTGCCCGCGAGCGGGCCACGCGAAACCTATGCACGCGGACGGGTTGATGATGGTCACATCATGCTCTTCCCAAAACAAGATAGCGCGCTTATCTCGCCCTTTCCCAAAGCCAATGCCCTGATCCAAATTCCGCCCAATGCCGGGCCATGGACCGCGGGCGACCAACTAAACTACGTCGCTCTATGAAGCTGACAATTCTTGCGGTTTTATTTTTTATCACCGCCGCGCTTTACGCCAGTGTCGGCTTTGGCGGCGGTTCAACATATACGGCGTTGTTGATTGTCGCCGGAACGCCAATTTTATTGGTTCCGGTTGTTTCATTGGCCTGCAACATTCTCGTTGTCTCGGGCAATACCGTCAATTATTGGCGCGACGGGCTTTATAAATCGAACAAATATATTCCGCTCATTTTACTCTCAATTCCGATGGCATGGCTCGGTGGTCGCCTCGATATTTCAGAGACAGTTTTCATTGGCTTGTTGTGGATCGCCCTATGTTTGGCAGGCCTTAAGTTATTAATGTCTAAGCCTCAAACTGACATTTCCAAAATCCAAAATGTGCCTATTTGGCAGTCGGCATTTATGGGCGGGGCGATTGGATTTTATTCCGGCCTTGTCGGCATAGGCGGCGGCATATTTCTCGCCCCGCTTCTATATTTTACGCGCTGGGGCCGCGCGCGCGACATCGCAGCGGCCTGTAGTCTTTTCATACTGGTCAACTCTATTGCGGGGCTGGCAGGGCAAATGACCAAGTTGGAAAGTTTAGACATGCTCGGCGACGTCTGGGCCTATTGGCCTGTTCTGCCGGCTGTCTTTATTGGCGGGTTACTCGGCAACCGATTTGCTGCGCTGAAAATCTCCGAAATCTGGCTTAAACGTTTGACGGCGCTATTGATTTTGGCGGTTGCGGCGCGGCTGGCTTTGCGATGGCTTAACCTCGTGACAGCTTAACTAAATCCTCTTGCACATCGACATCTATAGCCAAGTTGGCGGCAAGCTTAAGCGTGCCTGTGCGCCCCACCAGAACAGCCTTGCCCTGCTCCCCGGACTTTAGCTTCGCTAAGGCTTTCAGATCATCCCCTACAAATAATGCGGGCGGTTGCCGCACGTCATCCACCAATGTCATTGTCGATATTTTACAACTGCCAAGCTGAGCATAGTGGGATGTCGGGATGCGCGGCATGTCAGACAAGCACACTACGGCGCGTTCTGCTCCATCCTTCAAAGCCCTTTGCACGCCAAGTCGAATTGAACTCCACTGCCCGCTTTCTGGATCGGGATTAAGGACTGAAATATAGCCTGAGAACAGATCAGATAATTTTTCGTTTTCATCGCTAATGACAACATAACGCTGAGAGGCATTAAGCGGCGCAAGCGCATCAACAACATGTTTTGCTAAAGGCTTTCCATTCAGTTGGGCAAATAATTTATTACTATTCCCAAAGCGCTGTGACATCCCCGCAGCCAGCATAATAAACGCGGTCACAAGACGCCCTTATCTTGCGCCGTTTGAATAATTTCGGCAAGAATTGAAACCGCCAATTGCTGCGCGTCCCGCAAGGATGAGATGAGGCCAACAGGGCCGCGAATACGCGCGATTTGATCTTTATCCACGCCCATCGCGCCGAGTGTCTTGCGCCGTGCAGCCTGTGTTTTTCGGCTCCCCATCGCGCCGATAAAAAAGGCAGGGCCGTCCAGCGCAGCCTTTAGTAAGGGCGGTTCCCACTCATGATCATGGAAGAGCAAAACATGCGCTGTCCATTTATCGTCTGCATTGGAAAGAAATTGCGCCCCCATAAGATGCGTGAAGGGAATATCGCCGAGCTGCGCTTTCATTGCAATATCCGGCGAGCTGACCTCAACTTCAAACCCTGTCTCTACGGATAAACGCACGAGCGAAGATAAAGCCGCGCCGCGTCCAGCCAGCCGCAATTTCAAACGCGGGTGATAAGCGCGCGACACGCCGCCCCCCAAGTCCAAGACAGTTTCGCAGCGTTCGCGGAGTTCATCCTGCGCATTTTCTACGGCGACTTGATCAGGGCGCGGAACAAGCGTCAGCGCAATCGCGCCGCCGCAGGGCAATGAAATATCGAAAAAGGGTGAACCTTCACCATAGAGCAATTCGCGCCTTTGTCCGTCACCTAGCGCCTGTTGCGCATGGGCAATGATGTCGGCATCAACGCATCCATTGCTCACATATCCGGCGACTTGACCGGTCGCTGTGACGGCCATTAACGCCCCTTCAGGGCGCATAGCTCCGCCCGTCACATTTGTGACGACGCACAGACACACATCGTCATGGGCGGCGGTGAAGCGCAGAATATCTTCGGCATGGGCGGCGTATTGCATGACATCACTTTATGGCGAGTGCGGCGCTTCGCCAATGGTCAAAGCAGTACATAAGCCGTATATTTTCAACATGGAATTTCTAACTCAGCATGAAGGTATATTGCGGCTCAGCATATTTGCAGGCTTGCTCGCGCTATTCATTGCGCTTGAAACCCTTCTCCCAAAGAAGAAACGCGTCATGCCGCGCGCGCGCCGGTGGGCAACCAATATCGCAATTGTCGGGATTGATACCGTTTTAGTTCGTGTTCTATTTCCTATTGCCGCCGTGGGAATTGCGATATGGGCGAGCGCGAATGGATGGGGGATTTTCAATTTTCTCGATGCTCCGCTTTGGGTTAGCCTCCCTGCCAGCATTATTGCGCTCGACTTTCTGATTTATGTTCAGCACCGTATTTTTCATCGCGTCCCGTTCTTTTGGGCCATGCACAAAGTTCACCATACGGACCGCGATCTAGACGTCACGAGCGCATTACGGTTCCACCCTGCTGAAATCGTCGTGTCTATGATTTACAAATTTGCCTGCATTACCCTGCTCGGCGCGCCTGCGGCGGCGGTAATTGCTTTTGAAATCCTGCTCAATAGCTGCGCGATGTTTAATCATGCGAATCTGCGTTTGCCAACGCGGCTGGATAAAGCAATACGGCTCATCCTCGTCACGCCGGATATGCACCGCGTGCATCACTCTGTGATCAAGCGCGAGACCAATAGTAATTACGGCTTCTGCCTGCCGTGGTGGGATAGAGTATTTGGAACCTATAATGATCAGCCCCTAGGCGGGCATGACGCTATGAGCATTGGTCTATTGGAGTATCAAGACGATAAACCAGGCGAGCTTCTTTATAGCCTCGCGCTTCCTATACTTAATCAATCATCGCCAAAACTATAAAGCGAAACACCTCTGGCGCGTTCATCAAATTTCAGTGTCTTATTAAGCGGAGCATGGGCACGTTGGCGGCAATGTTGACGCTCGCATAAATAGCAATTTATCCCGATGGGCGTTGGCGAAGGCGCGCCGAGGTCAAAGCCGCGCGCGTAAGTCAGGCGCGGCGCATAGGCAATATCGCAGCCCAGCCCGATGGCGAGTTTTTGCGCGGGCGTATCATAGCTCCCATCGCTACGGCTAACCATGCGCGCGACGGTGAAATAAGTCGTTTCATCCGGCATTTGCACCATTTGCGTAATGGTTTTGCCCGGCGTTTGGAATGTTTCATGAATATTCCACAGCGGACACGCCCCGCCATATTCACTAAAGTGAAACCGCCCCGCTGAGAAGCGCTTAGAGACATTTCCCGCCACATCAATACGCACAAAGAAAAACGGAATGCCGCGCGCTTCAGGCTTTTGCAAGGTCGTCAGACGATGCGCCGTTTGCTCCCAGCTTGTCCCGAAGCGATGCCCCAGTAAATCAACATCATATTTGGTCGCTTCGGCTTCTTTGAGGAACCGCGCATAAGGCATAAGTAATGCTGCGGCAAAATAATTAGCCAATGATGTGCGCATCAATCCTTGCGCTTCACGCCCCTGAAGGCCCGTAGATTTAACGATGGAGTCGATTACATCGCGATGCTCTAACATGCCAATTTGAAAGGCGAGTTGAAACCGTCGTCCCGATTGGCGCAGAAGTTCAGACAGATTTATCCGTTTCGAATGCCGATCAAAATAGCGCAACATTTGCGGCATGACGTCAATGGGAACGATACGCACCGACAGATCATGCCTTGCCTTTAAGCGCTCTGTTAATGCAGTATGTGGCTCACGTTTTGACAACTCTAACTCAATCGACAGACGTTCAGCCAAATTATCAAGCTGCGGAAAAAAGTTTTGATTTTTGTGAATCACGCGGCGCACATCCGATGTCGCGCGCGAGGCATCATCCAGCAATTCCACACGGTCACGGTCGACATGCTGCTCATCGCGGCGACGCGCCATATCCCGATGTTTTCCATAAAGCCGGATAAGCGCCTTGGCCGCCGCCGGGCTAACGCCGACTAAATCTTCAGCTTCGTTTTTGGATAAGGCAATGTCTTTGAATACCGGATCGCGCAGCGCTTCATAAACCTCGGCCACCAGATGCGCGTCGCCTGCGCCAGTGAATTCCGCGATATTAAAATCGTAAACCTGCGCGAGACGCATCAAAACTTTGGCCGATAAAGCCCGCTGGTTACGCTCCATCAGATTGAGATATGAAGCAGAAATACCTAAATCCTCAGCCATACGAGCCTGCGTTACGCCCAAAGTCTGCCGGAAGCGCCGCAGGCGCGGGCCAATGAATAATTTTTCGTCTGAACGCGCCATATCTTTACAAGCTTTACATTTTACAAGGTATTTGCATTACATTTCTTACTTAAATACCTATAAGTTACAATGCTTTATAGACATTCAATATAGTTTGTAAATAGAGTGAAGGCAATTCAATCAATGGAGAGCCTTATGAACGCCCCGGTTCAAACATCATCGCAGCCCATTCCGCGCCACCGCGTGCTGGCCAAAGTCACGCGACAACTTGGCCCGCGCTATGACGAAGTCCTCACGCCGGACGCGCTTTTATTCCTCGCAGATCTCGAACGCCGCTTTGGCCCGCAGCGCCGCATCCTACTAGAAAACCGCAAACTGCAACAAGAGCGCTTCGACGATGGCGAGATGCCAACCCAGCCGCTTGAGACAGCGCATATTCGCAACTCGCCGTGGGAAGTCGACCCCTGCCCGCCCGCGCTGCAAGATCGCCGCGTTGAAATTACCGGCCCTGTTGACCGCAAAATGATGATCAATGCACTGAACAGCGGCGCGAAAGTTTTCATGGCCGATTTCGAAGATGCCAGCAGCCCGACATTTTCCAATATGATTGAAGGTCAAATCAATATGCGCGACTATGCCCGCGCCGCGCTGTCTCACAAGACCGAGAAAAAATCTTATGCGCTCAATGAAGGGACCGCGACCTTAATGGTGCGTCCGCGCGGATGGCATCTTGAGGAAAACGGCATCACGGTTGACAGCAAACCAATGAGCGCGAGCCTTGTCGATTTCGGGCTACATTTCTTCCATAATGGCGAGCTTCTGGCCGCAGATGGACGCGGGCCATTTTACTACCTCCCAAAAATTGAGGGCTATCAAGAAGCCCGTCTGTGGAATGATGTCTTTAACTTCGCGCAGGCCGTGAAGGATATTCCAAACGGTACAATCAAAGCGACGGTCTTGATTGAGACCCTGCCAGCTGCGTTCCAGATGGATGAAATCCTCTATGTTCTACGCCGCCATATTACGGGCCTGAATTGCGGGCGTTGGGATTATATTTTCTCATACATCAAAACCCTGCGTAATCACGCTGCTTATGTCTTGCCCGAGCGTGCGCAAGTCGGCATGGATCGTGATTTTCTGCGGGCTTACAGCCTTCGCCTGATTGAGACCTGTCACCGTCGCCGCGCCCACGCAATGGGCGGCATGGCCGCTCAAATTCCGGTTAAAAATGATGACGCGGCTAATGCGGCCGCTTTTGCAAAGGTCACAGCCGATAAGCTGCGCGAAGCCAAACAAGGCCATGACGGCACTTGGGTGGCCCATCCTGGCATGGTCTCAATCGCCATGGATGTCTTTAATGACGCCATGCCGAACAAGCATCAAATCCACAAAAAACGCCAAATGCCGCGTATCTCGAATGAGGCCATGCTATCCCCTCATGACGGCACCATTAGCGAAGCTGGCGTACGCACAAATATCGAAGTCGCCATTCGCTATATTGCAGCGTGGCTCTCCGGACGCGGCGCGGTGCCGATTCATAACCTGATGGAAGACGCTGCTACGGCAGAGATTAGCCGCGCGCAAATCTGGCAATGGCTCGCTCATGGCGCGGCAGTGCAGATGGAAGGCGGCTTTACCGAAACGCTTAGCAAGCGCCTCTATGATCGTCTGCTCGCCGAAGAAACAGCCAAACTGAAAAGCGAACTTGGTGATGATTACGACGCCGGACGTTTCCCCGAAGCCACAATACTTTTTGATCAAACAGCCACCGCGCAGGTGCTGCCTGACTTCCTGACAATCCCCGCTTATGATATTTTGGAGACAAACTAATGACTTACACACAAACTCTGACAGAACTGCAAACACGCTACCGCCACGGCGCGCCCGCAGGCATCACCCTCGAGGACATTGCGCAATTAAAGACGCAAAATATCTATGAGACGCATTTGGACATTGCCAAAGCCATGGCCAAAGTTATGCGTGCCGATATGGCCCGTTATGACTCGGACACATCGCAGTTCACGCAATCCCTTGGCTGTTGGAGCGGATTTCACGCGCAGCAAATGATGCGCGCGATTAAACGCCAAAAAGGCACGCTGGACCGCGCCTATGTCTATCTCTCCGGCTGGATGGTGGCGGGCTTGCGCAATAGCTTTGGTCATTTGCCCGACCAGTCCATGCATGAAAAAACCGCAGTTACAGCGCTGATTAATGAGATTTACACAAGCCTGCGCCAAGCGGATGAAGTTGATTTGAACGACCTCTTTGCGGAGCTTAAGACCACAGACAATCGCGACGCGGTAATTGCAAAAATTGACGGGTTTGAGTCTTATGTTCGCCCGATTATTGCTGATATCGACGCAGGTTTCGGAAATGTTCACGCCACATATTTGCTCGCCAAAGAGCTCATCAAAGCAGGCGCATGTTGCATCCAGATTGAAAACCAAGTGTCGGACGCGAAACAGTGCGGTCATCAAGACGGCAAAGTCACGGTTCCGCGCGAGGACTTTAATGACAAGTTGCGCGCCGTGCGTATGGCCTTTGAAGAGCTTGGCGTGCATGACGGCGTTATCGTTGCGCGCACGGATAGCCTTGGCGCGGGCCTGACGCAGAAAATCCCTGTCAGCACGCAGGCGGGCGATTTAGCCAGTGAATATACAAAATGGCTTGACGCCACTCCGATTTCTGACCTGAACCCGCTGGAAAATGGCGAAGTGGCGCTGCAACTGGATGGCACGCTGTGTAAGCCAACACGTTTACCCAATGGTCTCTATAAATTTCGCGCAGATACAGGCGAAGACCGCGTGGTTGAGGACTGCATTAGCGCGCTCACTGATGGCGGGGCTGACTTACTCTGGATCGAAACGGCGACGCCGAATGTGAAGCAAATTGCGTCTATGGTGAACCGTATACGCGAGGAAGCACCGCATGCCAAGCTGACCTATAATAACTCACCGTCCTTTAACTGGACGCTAAACCTACGCAAGCAAGTGCGTGAGGACTGGATTGAAAATGGCAATATTCATCACAGTAGCTATCCGAATGATAACCGCTTGATGAGCGCGAAATATGACGACGACGCACTGGGTATTGAGGCGGATAAACGGCTTAAAGCCTTCCAGACCGATATTGCGCGCGAAGCCGGCGTCTTCCACAATCTGATCACCCTACCGACATTCCATATGACGGCCAAAGGAATGGATGATTTATCCGAAGGCTATTTCGGGGAGGATAAAATGCTGGCCTATGTGCGCGGTATTCAACGCGCCGAAATCCGCCGTAACGTCTCTGCGGTGAAACATCAGCACGAAGTCGGTTCTGATCTTGGCGATACGTTCAAGGAAATGACTGGAGGCGACCGCGCGCTCAAAGCGGGCGGGGAGCATAATACGATGAACCAGTTTGCTAATGTGGCCTAGCAATCCGGCAACACATTCGAAACCGCGACTATTATGTGAGTTCGAAATTGCGCCAGTTCTCCTCCGAGGACTGGCGTATATGCATTAAATTTCCTCATTTTACCTAAAGCTAATTCGACATACTATCGCGCACGCCTTTATTGCTGCACAGCCCAACGCACCAATGGCAGCTGATCATTTCCAAAATATAACCGCTCACCCAACCCGATAGGCACGAAGATACTTGGTGCCCCAAAGGCTCCGCGCGCAATCGCTTCTTCAGTATTTGCTCTCAGATGGTCTTTGCAAAATTGCTCCTGTGAGCGAAGTCTTAGATCCGTTCCATCTAGCCCCAATTGATTTGCCATATCTTCCAGCACATCCGGATCGTCTAAATTTTTCTGATCGGTATAATAGGCATCAAACCCAGCCTTAGCGAATTTAAACAATGAATTTT
>CALKXN010000312.1 GCA_938003555.1 uncultured Robiginitomaculum sp.
TTAGCGGAAAGTCTAAAGAGAGCGTCTAACCTTTACGGGCTTGCACAATCTTGGCGGCGATAAAATCTTCGCCAAGCATTTTTGTCGCTGCTAAGCGATGCGCGCCTTCTTGCAGGACATAGCGGCCCTTGCCTTCGCGAACATAGATCGGGTTTTGCAGCCCGTTTTCTAAAATATCCTCCGCCAGCGGTTCAATTTCATCCTCGCGCAGCGCCTTTTTGGCGGCGGGAATATAAATTTCGTCAATCTTAATATCGACAATTCGCATTGGCGTTCCTCTTGGATTTGGGTAAGTTTAACCCCAAGTCACCTTAACGCAAAGACGAATATGACAAAACTACATACCGCCCCCAAGCCCGTCGCGCTTTCGATTACGGACGGGCGGGCCTTTCCCGTGCGCCGCATCTATTGCGTGGGCCGCAATTACGCCGACCACGTTGCAGAGATGGGCGGGAACCCCAAAACATCTGCGCCGTTATTCTTCACGAAAAGCCGAGAAACCGTGGTCGCACATGGCGCGGTCATCCCCTACCCAACTCTGACAGAAAACTTACATTATGAAGGCGAGCTCGTCGTGGCCCTCGGCCAAGATAATGAGATATTTGGATATGGATGCGGATTGGACATGACGCGCCGCGATCTGCAGGCCGCCGCCAAAGCGGGCGGAAAAGCGTGGGATATGTCCAAGAATTTTGACCATAGCGCGCCAATTGGAACGCTAACGCCGGCGTCTAAAATCGACTTAACTGACGGCGAAATAGAGACGCGCTTGAACGGCAAAACGGTTCAACACGCGCCGCTTTCTCATATGATCTGGTCCGTTGAGAATATCATCAAAAGCTTGTCCAGTTTTGTTACGCTTGCGCCCGGCGACATCATCCTCACTGGAACGCCCGCAGGCGTTGGCCCGGTGCAGCCCGGCGATAAGATCAGCGTCTCGATCACCGGACTGGAAAGCCTTAACGTAAGCTACGCGACATCAACGCCGTGAAGACCGAAGACCTCAGAGAGTAAGTCCGTCGCCGCGGCCCAGCTGCGGCGGTCACTATCGGCGTTATATTTCAGACCGTTCTTTGCATCATTTGCATCCGGCACAGTGAAAGCATGGGTCGTTTTACCATAAGCATGAAGCTGCCAGTCGCATCCGGCCTTAGCCATCTCTTCACCAAGCGCGGCGACATGCGCCGGCGGGGCCATGGGATCATCCCAGCCATGACAGACCAAAACTTTGGCTTTGATCTTTTTGGCTTTGCCCTCGGGCGCATCCAACAGGCCGTGAAAGCTGATTGCGGCTTTGAGATCTGCGCCGCTACGCGCCATATCCAGCGTGCATAGACCGCCAAAACAAAAGCCCATCATAGCCATTGCGTCGCCGTCAATTTCGTCCAGAGCCTGCGCCGCTTTCAGTCCTGCCTTAAGGCGCTTCAGTAATTTGGCGCGGTCTTCTTTAAGCGGCCCCATCAACGCCATCTTATCCTCAACCGATTCCGGCTGCGCGGCGTCGCCGTAAACATCAATCGCAAAACCGACATACCCCAGCCCGGCCATTTGAACCGCTTTTTGCCCTGCAAAACTATCGCGGCCACCCCAAGCATGGCTGATAAGAACGCCCGGCCGCGCGCTCGTGACGCTATTGTCCCACGCCAGATAGCCAACGCAGCGCTGATCACCGTCAAAATACTCAACTTCGCGAGTGTGAATGTCCATTTTAGTCTCCAATTTAGTGTTGTCTTACACATAGGGGCCGCGCCCCATTAAGACAATATTATCCATAGCCCCTCATTGTGGATTGGCTCATTTATTTACACAGGAGAGCGCTATGTCTAAAGGTTTACTTACCGTCACGATCACCGTTTCAACACTGGCTGCCGCGCTTATGGCAGGCTGCGCAACGCCGCAGGAAAACCCGCATTACAGATATAGCTCTAAAATGGGGCAGCAAAGCGAGACGTCTAACGTTCAATATGCCTCCACGCCCTATCAGCAGCCTGCGGCAACAACGCAGCGCCAAGTCGATACCCAATATGCCCAAACGCAATATCCCGAACCTGTCGGATTTGAAGAGATGGGCGCGCAGAGCTATGAGCCCTCTTATGAACTGGCTGGCGGCCCGAGCATGACCCCGACGCAAGACGCAGATTGGGACATGGATATGGTGGAAACAGGCGGTCAAAACGCAGGCCATTACGGCGAACGCATCTACCAGCAGGCAGAGCTGCAAATGCCGCAGTCCACTCAAATTCAACCGCCAATGCAGCCACAAGTGCAGCAGCAGCAACCGGCCCAGCCGCAAGCGACGCCTCTGGATGGCCCCGCCCAGCAAACCGTGACCGTATCCGGCCCTATTCATATGGCGGGAGATGATTACGCCCCGCAAATCCTAACGCAGCGCAATACGCTTATCGGGACGCAATATGTCGTCCAAGAAGGCGATAATGTGTACCGCCTGTCCAAATCAGTCTGCGCGTCGGCCGAGGATATTCAGTCCATGAACAATCTCAATGCGGCCTTCACAATCCGCGCTGGAGAAATCATTCAACTCCCGGCTTCGCGCTGCTAGGCTACTCCGCCAGCGTTAGCTGCGGCGCATATTTGCGGTAAAGCCGCGCTTTGGCTTTGGGATCAATATTGACTTTGGTGATATCGCCTCCGGCCCATTCCATGACTTTCTTGTCCATGACCTTGTACCAAAGCGGCGGAATAGCGGCGAGACTGTAACAGCCGATATAGCCATTTGGCAGCGTTGGCAGATCTGGAAAATCACGCAGCACTTGATAGGGACGTAGCGGATTGGCATGATGATCGCTGTGACGCTGTAAGTGAAATGTCTGCATATTGGAAAACAGATGATTGGTATTCCAGCTATGATGCGGCTGCGTGCGCTCATATTTCCCATTGGGCAATTTTTGACGCAGCAGACCGTAATGCTCAATATAATTTGCCTGCGTTAGCGTGTACCACCCAATGACATGATGCGGCACAGTAAAGAGCAGAATGAGCGGGCCAAAGACCGCAACACATAGACCAATAACGACCAAACTTAGCGCGTAGCTTTGCAGCACATCATTTTTATAATGCCAAAATCCATAACCTAATTTTTCAAGGCGCTCGCGTTCGTGATGCCACCCGCGCGCAAATGTGCCGCTGATCTCTCGCACGGCAAATTTGTAAATGCTCTCCCCCATGCGCGAACTGGCGGGATCTTCGGGCGTTGAGACCATAACGTGGTGACCGCGATTATGCTCGATTGTAAAATGTCCATACCCAATGAGCGCATTGCCGATTTTCGCCATAAGCTGATCAAGCTTATTACTCTTATGCCCCAGCTCGTGGGTGAGCAGTAAAATGCCGCCGCTTCCAATACCTGCTGACAAGAGGAGCGATAAATAGGCCCACCATGGCAAGGCGTAGCTACCCACAATATAAATTGTGAACGCAAATAACGCGAAGGCGACCGCAAAATGCGGATATACAGAAAAGCGATAGAACTTATCTTGCATCATGGCGGGCATGACGGCTTCGGGCGGATTGTGATCATCGCCGCCCGCGACAATATCAATGATTGGGATAACACCAAAAATATAAAGCGCCGGCGCAACGAGCCAGAGCGCGCTGCCCGTCATGATAAAGGCAACATAAAATATGGCGACGATTGCGGGTGTGAAATAGGCATATAAATACCAGAACCGTTTATGGTCTTTATAGGTGACCTCCTGGCCGTGTTCATCGACTCCTGTAAATGTGCTCATGCTGCTCGCCTCCCGCAATGACATAGTGACCCGCAGCTGCATTGCGCGCCTTCAAATGGCACGCAGCATTCCCGCATCGGGCGAATAGCGGTCAAAATATCTTCAAGTTTTGTCACAATATCCGGCCCCGCAATATCATAGAGACGGCGGCGGCCCTCTTTACGGCTCACAAGAATATCCGCGCGTTCTAACTGCGCAAGATGACGCGAGACGACACTGCGATCTTGGGGCATGGTCACCGCAATTGTGCCAATATCCGCTGCGCCGAGCGTCACAAGGCGGCGAATAATTTGCGCGCGCACAGGGTCGCACAAGGCTTTAAAAAATTCAGTATCCAAAACGGCGCCAACCGTCTTTGCAATATCTTGGCGGGCTTCTGACCCGGGGGCATTATCATTTATCATAAATGTATATGTGCACACAGATGCACATATGTCAAATTGGGGGTGGATTAGGGGATGAAATGACATAGGAATACAGGGGCTCTCGCCCCCATCCCCCTCGCTTCGCTCGCGGACTTCCCCCGTAAACGGGAGAAGGATGTTCTTTCTTGATGCCGAAACCTTCCCCTGTTTACGGGGGAAGTGGGCCCGCCGAAGCTTTAGCGAAGGCGGGGTCGATGGGGGCTTGTCGGTCTCTAATCTCTCACTTTATGTCCGGTTCCCGTTAAACTTGATTTCTTTATCGATAGAGGCGCTAATCTCCCCGGTAATCCTTCGGATTAGCGGGGCTGTCCGTGCGGGACTTAAATAAACTGGAGTACCAAAAGTAAAAATATGTTTCGTCTAAAAAATCCCTGCTTCGCCTATGGCTGTGACCCCATAGGTTCCACATGCGCCCGCTTCACACAGACGCAGCACGGCGACGCTGCTGCTGGCGGCCATCGGCTGAGGGTTAGTCGCCATAGCTCTCACCAGCGGGACATCCAAAGGCGCGCTTCACCTCCTTCTCTCCCACGCCGTCTCCCCCTCCAGCCAGCCAACGCGCGCTTGCCTGCCCCGTGAAGAAAAGAACAGTTTGGAATATAGGGCAGGATGGGGAGGCAGGGATGTATCTGTTGAGATTTTAGCTAACACATTGAAAAGTCAGCAGAGTTCATTTTGGGAATCAGGGATGAATGTTATTTTCCATTATCTCATCCCTCTCTCCACCCGCTCATCCCTACGCAGGCAGGGATCTTTTGGGGTAGCTGCACGCTTCCCAACAGGAACATGTCTCTCGATACGAGTTGGAATACCACACTCTTGCATAAGCTACGCATCACCGAACAGATACCTGCCACAGTTTAC
>CALKXN010000313.1 GCA_938003555.1 uncultured Robiginitomaculum sp.
ATGCTGCTTTAGGACATTGGCAAATGCCCCCGCATCAAGGTGATAAGCGTAATTGCAAATGCCTTGATATTCCCCCTCGGCAAGACCGCGCGGCGCGAGTCCTGCTTCGCATATTTCCTGTTGGTAATTGGCCTGCGTGGCAAAGTCTTCAATGTTGTCGACATAGGGCGCCATGTCCATCTGCCCATAGCCCAGCGGGACTGTGAAGGGGTGATAGTAATAATCGTCCTTAGTTACCCAATTGACGAATTTTCCGCCTTGCTTAAATCCGGCAAAGCATTCTTTGAAAATTGTTTTTTCATCAATACCAATGCTGCGCACCGTATTGCGTATTGTCGGCCATGTGCCCTCCCCCACGCCCACGGTGGGAATGTCCGAGGCCTCAACCAAAGTGATGTCCAAATCACCCAAGGCGCGGTTTTTATGATGCGCGGCAATGATCGCCGCACTCAGCCAGCCGGCCGTTCCGCCGCCTACAATCAGAATTGATTTAATCGGGTTTTGCATCGTTTAGTGTAATCCATTCCCTGTCTAAAATAGCAGCCAAAAAATAAGGCTGATAAGTGTAATTACTTATCAGCCTCATTATTGGCTTAGGTCAAGATGACACCTTTACCATTTGGCACGAATGCCAAGGGCGTAGCGAGAGCCATTATCTTCAATGCTGTAGATTTGGTTCGCAAAGCGACCTGTCTGACGCAGCTCTTCTTCGGTGATGTTAATCCCTTCAAAGAACACTGTGTACTGATCGGTAAGGTTATAGCTGGCGCTGATATCCCACTGCCCAAATGATTCAGTGTTAATCGGCTCGCCGTTAAAGCCATTATCGATCTGACGTAGGAAGCCTTCACGATTGTTATACGCGACACGACCTTGCAACTTATCATCTTCGTAGAAGACAACAACATTTTGCGAATTACCCACGCCTTCAAGTGAGAAATTTGTTGCAGATGTTGGATCAAGAACAACGTCACTATCAACGAATGTGGCGTTACCAGAGAAACCGAAACCATTTTCAAATACATGTGTCAAAGCAACTTCGAAGCCCGTGACACTTGCTGTCTCGCCGTTACGCGGACGATTTACAGAATATGTCTCAAATTGACCGATCAACTCATCTGTATTGGCAATCAAATCAAAGCCAGGACGTGTTGGGTCAATATCACCCGGTGACGTACATAATGCATCTCCACAACGGAAATCCGGACCTGTACGGTTCGTCAACTCAAATTGCTCATCGCCGGTCAGGCTAACAATAATATTGTCGATGTCTTTGTGGTAAACCGCAACAGAGAACACACTCCGATCCGTATAATACCACTCATAAGCCGCATCAAAATTTGTTGATGTGAACGGGTTAAGCGCTGGGTTACCGCCAGATGCCGTCAAGTTTTGACGACGCGGCTCACCGAAGTTTGTCGCTGGTGAAAGCTGAGACATCGTTGGACGCGTGATGGACTCATAAGCTGCAAGGCGAACTTTCATGTCATCACGAACATCGAATGTGACGTTCAAATTCCCTAGGAAGCTGGAATAGTCACCGCCTTCAGAGAAATCTGTCGCAGGACCAAACACATTACTAAACAATGTCAAATCGGTTGTCGGAATAACGTCAGCGATAAAGCTTTGAACCGCGCCAACTTCGATATCTGTACTGTCATAACGCATGCCCAAATTCACTGTCGTCGGGATACTACCCGAGTCAAAGCGAAGCGTTGTATCGGCATAGACACTCATGATGTCTTCTTCGATATTGTAGCGATTATTCTGAAGTGTCGGCGCGATTGGCGTGCCGTTATCAGCCAAGAACTGCTCATATGCCAATGGATCATATGTGTAGAATGTATCGATCAGACCCGGGAAGAAATTATTCGCCGTGAAGGGGCGGAAGTTCAACAAAGCATTATCCGCTGCAACATTATACCCACAGAACGCGCACTGATTACCAAAAATTTGGAATTGTGACTTTTCGCGAGACTGTGAATATGCGCCAAAGCGTATGTTCTCAACACCTTCAATGTCAGGCGTGTAAACAAAATCACCTTTAAATTCTGTGATTTTATCTTCGTCTGTTGGCTGGTTACCCCCTTCATTATAGTGAAGTCGGCTGCGGCTCGCATCCGGAAGGGCGCCATTTCCAAAACCATCATGCGCGACAGTCGGCGTTGCGCCTGTGCCATCAAATGAGTAATTATTGATAATACCAATAACGTGGAAGCGGTCTTTGCCAGCGCGGTCATTTTTCGCTGATGAATGGAAAGCATCAAAGCTACCCGTCAAATTATCCGTGATATCCCAATCCAGATTCGCGCCAAAGCCTGTGCTTGTGACGTCAACTGAATTACGTGTTGTTGACACGAAATCCGAAGCCGGGTCGCCAGAGCCGCCGGATAGGCCAACAACTTGCGTAAAGTTTGTAAGCGTGCCGTTGGCATCGACTGTTCCTGAGCCAACACGATCAGGCTCAAACCAAGAGGCCAAATCTGTGACCTGTGAGTTCACTTCGAATTTTGAATAGAAACCATCTAGCGTCAATGTCATGTTGTCGCTTGGTGCATATTGCGCAGAAACACTGGCATTCAGGCGCGTGCGCTCTTGCTCATCAACCGTCTGATCCCAGTTACGCGGAATGTAAGCATTTTCAAACAAAACGCCATCGCGGTTATTTGAAATCGTTTGACCTGGACGCCAGCCTGCCGTGCTGATTCCGTTAATTTGAACGTCGCGGCGCTGATAGCTTACAGCACCCAAAAGACCGAATGTGCCGTCTTCTGTTGTGTTGCTGACCAATAGAGAACCTGCGGGAGAAATTTCCTCAGATAAGCTTTCGTAAACACCCTTCAAAGACCCCGCAGCTTGGAAACCCGGATTGTCGAATGGACGCGCTGTTGATACGTCAATTGTACCGCCAATACCGCCGGACTGCAGGTGAGACTGACCACTCTTAAAGACCGTCGCGCCTGTGATTTGCTCTGCGGCAAGAACATCAAAGTTAAACTCACGACCACCGCTATAAGAGGCAATCTGACGACCATTCATAAGAACCGTGTTGAATTGCGGGCCAAGACCACGAATTGTTACCGCCTGACCTTCGCCGCCGCTACGGTCAATTGCGATGCCTGGAATACGCTGTAATGACTCCGCAACGTTTAAATCTGGGAACTTACCCAAATCTTCGGCAACGATGGATTCAACGACACCGCTATTATTACGCTTCACATCAAGTGAACGCTTAATCGAGCTGCGAATACCTGTTGCAATAACTTCGTCTTCAAATGGCGCGTCCTGAGCTTGCGCCGGAACAGCAATAGCCATCGCTGCCGCAGCAACTGTACAGGCTAAAATACTTTTACGAGTAAGTTTCATTATGGTTGTCTCCCTAACCGATATGATCATCCATCTCTTTGAATGGCGTTATCGAACATTTGTAATTCGGAAGCCGCGAGGGTCAAGCCTAAAAATATTCTTTTTCGAACATTGTTGCTAATTTACATCGGTTTCGAACATTACGAATAGGGAAAATTAGGAGCAATTCGTTCTAAATCGCGAATAACAACGGTATAATAGAAAAATTATATTCGAAAACGCGGATATTAAGCAAAATTAGTTCGCATTACCGGCATTATCCGCCGCATTATCAGCTACAATACACTCTACGCCTTCAGACTCGAACAAGGCCTG
>CALKXN010000314.1 GCA_938003555.1 uncultured Robiginitomaculum sp.
GTAAAGGCGCGGCATCAGATCTTTGCTGCCCCCTCTCTGCCCGGCCTCAAAGAGAATGCGTGCTGACTTCTGGCGGTACTCTGCATTACGACTAATCGCCATAGTTCTAACATCATCAAGCGTGAGGGGCGCGTCTCCAAAGCCCGCCGGTAAGGGCGGCGTTTGAGGAAGCTTCGACATACGAAGTTCAATATTATCGCTGTTATATTGCGGTGTTGTTGTGGCGCAGGCCCCCAAAAAGCAAATGCCTCCAAGGAATAGAGCTTGTAATGATTTTTTACCAAATTTTTCTGTTATGTGCATGATGTCACCTTTCATTTGCCTTAGGCAATGCAAGGAGAAGACCAGACAGGCCTTTAATGAAAACAGTGACTTAGATGGTTAATCAGCCCTTAATTCACGCTAAAATTTGCAAAGTGCAAAGGATCAATTGCATTACGCAAATCCGCTATTCTTTCTGCTGATAGATCATGGCATCATAATCTACATGCACGACGTAATTCGGCCCCTGCACTGGAAGCCCCTGACTTTCAAAATCAGAGACGCCGCGCATTTGGCCATTAATCCGCGCTTCGGTAATGGCGCCGTGTATGTCAAAATCAGAGCGTGGCGCGCCAAAGGTGACCGTTCTTGTTTCACCGGGTCTAAGGTTAAATTGTAAGTATGCGGGTTCAACCCACACCCCTTCCCCTTCAGTCTGGCGCATGGACAGCTTAAGCTGCAATGTACTGACGGGAAGCTGTCCATTATTCGTCACCGTCAAGCTTATGACATCATCAGTGATTTTCGGATCCGACATCTCAATGTTTTTATAAACTTCGGCTGAGCACACCGTCGTTTCAATATTAAGGTTAGCCCCCTGAGGTCTCTCGATAAATTCGGGCAAGCTAAAGAGTGTCGGGTCATGAGCCGCGTCAAATGAAGCGTCTCCGATTTTCATGAAGCCTTCGAACCGAATGACGAATGGAGAGCTTTCCCCGGGAAGCAATCGATGCGGTCCTAAAACGCCTGAGCTTTGCGTCATCAAGACCCTACCCTCTTCTCCGATTGCATCGGCATTGACCTTAACGCAGGCGGGAAAAGTCGACGTATTTAACAGGCGGCCTGTTACATAGAGACGGCCATTTTTTTGAATGAGATAACTTTCCGATACATCCACATCAGGCCTTTGAAGCATCGCCGCAGCCTCTCGGTTCGGTTCGGCAATATTTCTTCCCGATAGATCATAGGTCTGCACGTTTGTTGTTCGCATAACCATCTCATCAGAAAATTGGCTGACTTTGGGTATGTGGTTCATTTTCCACTGACCGAGATTGTTACGAACAAGGCGATGCTCAATATCAACCCGTTTGAAGCCGATAGATGTCAAATAGGTCAAAGCTGTTTGCGTCGCCACTGTATCTTCATTTACCGCAACAGTGACAGTTTGCGCAGATTCAAGGCTGCCATATGACGGCACCAAACCGCCCGTTAGGCGCTGCTCGCGTAGGAAATTATCATATGTAAAATTCTCTTTGGGGGTCAGCAATGCATAAGCTTCACTCATTTCACGAAACGAAAGATGCAGATAGTAATCCTGTATCACTTGCTCCGGCGGCTTCGGCGCGGCGTGGCTGACCATAGCCCTGGCGCTAAGCATAACAATCAACCCAGCCAAAATAATTGGAACAATTCGCACCCATAATAGAGCGTTTTTTTTCATTGCCGCGTGTGGCGACTTCCTCGCGTCACGCACAAAACCCGGCTGTTGGGCAGAGATAAGCTGCCCGGTAACCGTCAGTATAATAAGGGTAATTCCGACCAGAAAAAGCGCGCTAATCGGAAGGATTCCCCACATCAGAACCTGATAGCGCGGCATGGTTCGGCGCGCACGAATATCCGGCAAAGGCGCGATATTTTGCTTCTCCCAAACCATGATACCATTGCCAAGACGCGTCACTTTATTCCATCCCGTATAATGCAGAAGCGGATCATAATATTCGTCATTGGAGAAAATGAATTTGAGGTGGAATTTATCTGCATTAGTCAAAAATTGATTGAGTGAGGCCAGCCCCGGAACTCCGGCAAATTTTGAATTTTCCAGCCGCTCGACGGAATAATTCGTCAGAGCCGGTAAGCGCCGCGCGGAATGATAGTTTCCATCAACAGATTCAGCATTAATCAACGCGCTGTGATAGGCAAATTGATCCCCAAATCCCAAAGTCAGATAACGCCATCTGGAATGGTTATCTTCTTCCATAAATTTAACCATCGGGGCGGGCTCGACAAAGTCCGGCTGCATAGGCCTGACCGTTGGCATTGCTGCAATGAGCAAAGGCAAAACCCCATAACACACCATCAAGGACACAAGCCCAACCCGGCCGACAACTTTGCCAAAGGCGGCATCAATATAAACCCGAAAACGGCCTGAGATCATGCTCTGTATGAGCAATCCGGCAAATGGAAGGATTAGCAAGGTTCCCCAAAAGGTAAAGCGATCAAGCGTCAAAATTCCAAAGGCTGGCCCCAAAACCATTTTCGGTATCGGCGTTGTGCCGCCTGTGCCTAGAATAAAGGCGACAATCACGGAGACGCTCAGGGGCCATAACTGGCTTCTCAGTTTTAAAATAACGTAGGGCAGAACACCGACAAGCAAGCCCCAAGGAATGACGAAAAACATCAATCCAAGATTAGGTTTTTTGATAAAACTCTCACGGCTGCCATGCCCAATATTGACCTGCGTAATGGGGTCCGTAATTGACCAGTGCCAATAGGGAAAGACAATCGACACAAGGATAACAAGCATCATGATGCCTAAGGCGATGCCGCGTATCGGGGCAATACTAAGGCGTAAACTCTTCTTAAACGGCGTGACATGAATATCCGGCTGGATTGGATTTCGTTTTAAATGCGATATCCAAGCGGCAACACCTATGGGCGCAACAAAAAATACTGTTCCAAATAATGGCGTGACATGGTGCACCGATGTTGCGCCCGCAGTAAAAACCAGCGCAAGAGCAAGGTCGGTTTTTTTTCCGCGCTCTATCCAGCCCGCCATATGCGGCAAGGCATTTAGAAATAATCCAATGGATAAAATTGTCGGTAATTGCCCGAAGACATGTATCGTTTCAGATATACCCGACGCAAAGGCTGCGAGTAGAGCGGCAAAAGCGGCCGCTTTGTCACCCACCCAAACGCGGCTAAATCTATAAACGCCAATCACCAACAAGGTCACAGCCAAGAGCATCACGCCCATAAAGGCGGTTTGCATATCTACGACATTCAAAAGCAACGCTATGAGTTGATGACTGCCTGGGGGGTAAGCGGTGACAGTAAATCCCGTATACCATTTTGTTTCCCAAGGGTCGAACCAACTTTCAAAATAGTGGTTGCCAAAGAACATATGGATATAGGCATCATAGGTTTGCCCATAGGTGAACGGCAGCAAAGCGCCGTGCAAAATAATTGCAAGGAGGATTGCCAGATACACCCAATTTCGAGGCTTAACGATCATGCTCTGCGTTTCATCCTTAGCGCATCCCAAAATGTGTAGGATGCAACACTGAGTGCTCCGATACCGACGATTACCGCCTTGATCGACAAATACTCCCCAAGGCTATAATCCGCGATTGTATTAAACGCCGTTAAATTTGCGCAAATATGTAACGTCACAAATGTCAGGAGTAAAAGCGGGGCGAAGGGGCGGCCTTTGGCGATCAAAAATACGGTGCACAAATGCGCGATGGTAAAGCTCGCGCCAATACAACCCGCCAGCACAACATATGTCCCCGCCGCAGAATATTGCGCGCCCAGAAAGATTGTCACAAACAAATGTGGCATCACAGCCATAACGCCAAGGCCCATGACTGAAATAAACGCCACGCAGCTTAGGAGAACCCAAAGGCTTTTAAACTGATGCGCGGCGTCGGTTCTGGCGCTGACGATGGGCTGTAAGATCATGGCAAAGGATAAAAATGCAAAAAAGAAAATTCGCTGTATCAGCATAATCCCCGCAGCGATCCCCGCTGCATCGCTATCAAATATGGCTTTGGCAATAAGAATGTCACTATCGAGCGCGATGATTTGCGCAAGACACAGAATGCCATAAGGCAGGCTGGTGAGCAGCAATGAACGGTGCTCAATGCCCATTGCAGGCTTAGGGGCAACAAGGCAGGCCACATCGTCTTTATCCAATGCAAATACAAATGCGGCGATGATTGATAAGACTAAGGCGACGGCGATACCCGGCAGGCCAAAGCCCGCTTGGTAAAGAATCCAGCACCCCGCAAGGCGAATGATCCATTCACTTTGTACGGAGCCCACCATTTTCTTCACGTCAATGCGGCCTTGGGCTAGGCCGCGGTAAATCACCATGGGAAGAAATAACGGTATCGCGGCGCATAAAATCGCAATGGCTTTCCAGTCTGCAAGATTAAAGGTCTGGCAGAGACTCTCAACGCAAATCAACACAAGGCAACAGAGAGGTAGCGCATATTTAAAACTTGCCCGTGATAACCGGGCCGCAAAAGTCTTTGCCGCTGCGTCATTGGGCTGCGACGCTGCAATCTCTGAGACCGCAAATTGAATGGCGGTAAAAAGCGATAAAATACCAAGTTTAACCGTTAGCAATAAGGTCAGGTCAGCAAATTGAGCTGGCGTCATAAGCCGCGCAAATAGCATATTAAATAATAAATTAGCGACATT
>CALKXN010000315.1 GCA_938003555.1 uncultured Robiginitomaculum sp.
TTGGCCTGATCGTCCAATTCCTTTTCAAGACGGCGACGGCGTTTCGTCTCGTCGCCCATCATTGTTTTTAAATCAATCAGTTCGCGGTCCGAGCGGCGCGATACATCTTCTTTGATGCGCAGCTGGACTTTGTAGTCCTCAATAGAGGATTGCAGACCAAAGACTTCGTTCTCGCGATATTTGATATTTTCTTCAAAATTACGTTCTTTAATCGACAGCTCATTTTGTAGCGCTTCAAGGCGGGCTGCCTTATCAATCGCGCTATCGCGAAGCGTACCAAATTCAAGGCGCAGAGATTTAAGCTCGATCTGCGCAGACTCGCGTTCTTTGGCGTTGCGTTTATTTGACGAATGAATTTCTTCGACGCGTTTTTCAAGCTCTAGATTTTTGCGGGACACTGTCGACATTTCGGCGACAATACGGCTGTTCTTTTCAGCCAGCATTGTTGCATTATCGCGTTCCAAATCCATCTTATCGCGCAGATCTTCCATCTGGGCGGTCATTTCAGAGACTTCCTTGGATTTCGCGTCAATGCCTTGGCGCAATGATCTGATATTTTCCTTAAGCGTCAGCGCGTCTTGACGATATTGTTCATTTGCGCGCTGGGCTTCAACATATTTAGATTCAATCGCAACAGCGCGGGCTTCCACCTCGGATGTCAGCGCCTTTTCACGGGCCAGTTCACTTTTAAGCTCATTTGCACGCGTCACCAGACGTTCGTTTTCCGGTGCCAAACGCTCTAAAGTGGACAGATCAACTTCGGAATGTGATAGATAACGGGACAGTTCGCCAATGCGGTCATTGGCCAATTTGAACATACGCTGGCTTTTCGCCATCTCAGCTTCCATTTGCGCCAAGTCAGTTTTTGCGCGGTTCAGCTCATTAAGCTTGGCCGATGTCGCAGGCGGAAGATTGTCCATAATCCCGGCCATATCATCGCGGTCTTCAAGACGCGACGCATTGCTCTCCCCGGCGCGGCGTTCTGCGCGGGTAATAGATTGCCCCTGCGCCTGCGCTGCGGCGGGCGGACGACGTTCAAATGTCACAGATGACGGCAAATCGTGGCTATCATCATGCCCTAACAATTTACTCATTAAGCTTCTTTTTTTCACAATCGCCTCCCAAGCACATTTCGAATCACCTTCCAAGCTTGCACCAAATCAAAGCCCTGACAAGTATGGTTAACAAAAATTATCCATATTTATCAATGACTTGTTAACTATTCGTTAACCTTTGAGACCTGCAAGGCATCATATCCACCTCCGCCGATCCACTCAAAGTTCGAAATGCAATGTCGGATTTCGTCACCTTAATCTCGACCATGAACATCTAGATTGAGCACAGGCGATCCAGAGCACAAAGAAAGCTGATCACCTCAAGCCGAAGAAGCATCGCGCCTTGAGAGTCCGTTTGATGGGCGGATGTATACATGTGACGTAAAGGGCCTCGAAATTCCCATTGAGCGCAACCCTATTACCACGCCCTGCTTCAGACTTCATTTATAGCGCCGCGCCCCGGTCAATGAAGGGCTGGACATTCGATTGAACATTTAAGTCCGCGGCATGTGTACGCGGTTCAATTGCGCCTATGATCATCTGCATGCATTGATCCGATAAGTTATAAATGATCTCTTATTTGACCCGTAGCGTTTTGCGCTGCGGGTTTTTTTAGGCTCAAGACCTTACCATATGTCGCACATCCCAATACCAGCATTATGCGTTGACTATATAGCGCGCGGCTTTAGTTTGCGGGCAACTGACCAACCGGAGAGAATTATGGGATCGAATTGGAATGATAAGCGGCCTATGTCGCCCCACTTACAAGTGTGGCGCTGGCATCCAACAATGCTGTCCTCGATCTTGCATCGCGCCAGCGGGATTGCGCTGTTTTTCGCCTTGATTAAATTATCGATTTTCATTGCTGTTTTGGCCGCTGGCCCGGACGTCTTCATGAAATATTCAAGCCTGTTTTACTCGCCCCTCGGCGTGATTGGATTTTTCATCGCAGTCGGGATTCTCGTCTATCATTTGATGAACGGCATTCGCCATATGATTTGGGATAGCGGACGCCTTCTGGCCCCGCCTGTCGCGAATATGATGTCCATTGCAATTATCGCCGCAGCCGCCGTGATTGCGGTTATCCTGACCTTCATTCTCGTCTCATCTGTAGGAGGCGCTTAAGATGGCCACTGATTTTAGAACCCCAATGAGCCGCGTCAAAGGACATGGCAGCGCGGGCGACGGCACGCATCATTATATCGCCCACCGCGTGAGCGCGATCATTCTCGCAATTACCGTCCCGCTTTTAATTTGGGGCATTATGTCGGCAGCGCCCGGCGGATTTGACGGTTTCGTTGAATATATCGAAAGCACATTTGGCGCGCTGACGCTGCTGACCTTTGTTTCTGCGGCGTTCTTTCACGGACGCAGCGGTCTAACCGAGTCGATTTTGGATTATTTCCAAGGCGGCAAACGCATGGCGCTACTGCTTGTCGCAACGCTTGTCTCAATCGGGTTTTGGCTGCTGGCCGTATTATCCATATTACGCATTTGGCTAGGAGCCTAAGATGAGCACGAAAAACGAATATGAATGGACCGACCATACATTTGATGTTCTGGTTGTTGGCGCGGGCGGCTCCGGCCTTCGCGCAACACTTGGCGCGGCGCAGGCAGGTCTAAAAACCGCATGTATCACCAAACTGTTCCCAACGCGCTCTCATACGGTTGCGGCCCAAGGCGGCATCGCCGCCAGCCTTGGCAATATGGGCCCCGATGAGTGGCAGTGGCATATGTATGACACGGTCAAAGGCTCTGACTGGCTTGGTGACCAAGACAGCATTGAATATCTGTGCCGCGAAGCGCCCAAAGCTGTTTACGAGCTTGAGCATTGGGGCATGCCGTTCTCGCGTACCGAAGAAGGTATAATCTATCAGCGCCCCTTTGGCGGCATGATGCAAAATATGGGTCAAGGCCCAG
>CALKXN010000316.1 GCA_938003555.1 uncultured Robiginitomaculum sp.
GGCCCCGCCGCAATTCCGATGCGCCAGCCTGTCATGGAGTACCCTTTGGACACGCCATTTACGATCAAAGTTCGGTCTGCCAAATCCGGCGCGGCATTGAGCAGCGTCGTAAATCCTGCCGCGTCGTAAACCAAATGCTCATATATATCATCGGTCATAATCATAACATGCGGATGGGCGCGCAGCACTTCGGCCAGCGCTTCATATTCGTCTTGTGTTAGGACAGCCCCTGTTGGATTTGACGGCGAATTTAAACATAGCCATTTCGTATGCGGCGTGATCGCGGCTTCGAGTTGCGCCGGTGTTATTTTAAAGCCCGCCTCAGCTGTTGTTGGAACGATAACCGGCTTGCCGCCACATAATTTAACCATCTCAGGATAGGACACCCAGCACGGCGCGGGAACAATAACTTGCGAAAGATGATTCAGAGTTGCCTTTAAGGCATTGAAAATAGATGCTTTTCCACCGGGAGATATATGGATATTTGAATTATTAAACTCTAAATCATTATCCCGTTTAAACTTGACGCATGCCGCCGCTTTAAGCTCTGGGATGCCGTCAACGACAGTGTATCCTGTGTGCCCCTGCGCCATCGCCTCTATCGCGGCCTGCACAATATGATCAGGCGTAGCAAAGTCCGGCTCCCCCGCAGATAGGTTGATAACATCAACGCCGCGCGCCGCCATATCTTTGGCGCGCTTGGACATTGCCATAGTCGCCGAAGGCGCAACACGGGATAAATTATCGGACGGTTTAAATACAAAGCTCATGGCAGGCCTCTCTTGAGTCGACATCATACTAGCGCACTGTGCAAAGCGGTGATAGGCCCGCAAAATGTCCTTACGTGAATTTCTAGTTTTGCTGCTTGTCTGCACCCTATGGGGCCTGCATTTTATTGTCATGAAAGTGACGGTTTCAAACACCGCCCCGCCTCTATTTTACGCCGCTATTCGCATGACCATCGTTATGGTTTTGCTTGCGCCGTTCTTGCGTATTCACCGCGGACAAATGAAATATGTGCTCGGCGCAGCGCTGGGGTTTGGCGCGCTCAATTATGCCTTTATGTTTCCGGCGCTTCAATTTGTGACCGCCTCTGCGGCTGCTGTCATGATCGAGCTGTACGTGCCGTTCTCAATCCTTTTGTCGATCTTGTTTTTGGGAGAGCGTATTGGCGCGCGGCGCGTCTTTGGGATTGCCATTGCCTTTGCCGGAGCCGTCATTATCGCCACCGCAAAACCGGATGAAACGGCAGGGCCGCAATTTCTCTTTGGCATCGGCCTGATGGTATGCGGCGCGTTTTCCGAAGCCATGGGCGCATTCTTTGTTAAAAAAGTGAGCGGGGTAAAACCCATAGAGCTTCTCGCATGGTGCGCAGTAGCGGGCACAGCCGTGTTGTGGCCGCTAACTCTGGCCTTGGAAACAAACCAGATGCACGCCTTTGCCCCGCAAAACCGCATCAATTTCGCGTTGGCGCTTCTCTATTCCAGTCTCCTCGTCTCGATTGTTGCCCATGGTAGCTATTACTGGCTCCTACAGCGCTTGCCACTATCCGTTGTCGCTGGAACAGGATTGATGACAACACTTGTCGCCGTAACGGCCTCCGCGCTTATCCTACGCGAACCGATGAGCTTGCCCTTTATAATTGGCGGCGTGATGACATTGGCGGGCGTGACATTGATTTTACTGCGCTCCAAATCTAAACCCGCTGTCATAATCGAGACTGAAAAGACCACATAACGGCCACAAACCGGCCCTAAGACAAACGTAATTAATTGGCATTAACCCTGTTAAATATAGGAGTTAAATATGAGAGCCAACAGAACATCCCCCCGCATTGGCGTAGAAAAGATCGCCATGACCTTTGCCTGCGCCATCGGCCTTTTACTTTTGGCCATTGGCGCGGTGGCCACGCCCGTCGACACCGCCGTCACAACCAGCCAGATCAGCATCAGCGCCGCTGCGCCTGTGACGGGAATAACCCCGCCGCCATAGCGCGCTCACTGACCAAATCGTAATGCGCCGCCCTCTTACGGGGCAGCTTGCACCGCGCTATAGCCTTGGTTGGAAGCCCCGACTCTGTCTAGGCTTGCCGCTTTATAGCGCAGCCGCGCATTACCAAGGTCAGTCTATTGCGCATCCCGGCGAAAATTACAGACACATTTTCGCCCTATCTGGATGATCAGCCTGTTGTCGACTTCTTGGATGACTTCGGTAGGCGCGCTTGGGTCGCTCTTGCCGCGACACTCATTCTAAATATCGCATTCTTTAGCGCGCTGATGATGTCCGTCACATATGTCTTGATCCCGCCGCCAGAGCCTGAGGTCATTCCGGTTCAAATTGTGACAGTGATCGGCGATACGGACGAGCCGCCCGCCCCAACAGAAGAGCCGATCGTTGCGCCCGCCGTGCCGACCCCCTCACCTGCGCCTGCGCCGCGTCCGCGTCCAAAACCGCAGCTGGTTAGCCCGCCGCAGCCTGCTCCTCAGCCCGAACCGGAACCTGAAGTCGCCGAAGAGCCGGAGCCTGTTCCGCAACTTATTCCGCCTGCCCCTGAAATTATTTCACAGCCAGACCCTGAGCCCACTGAAGAGTCTATTGCGCCTACGCCAGACCTCCCAACCGAGGCAGACCGCCAACGCGCGCTCGAAGAATTTCAGCGCCGCACTCTTGAGGCGCAAACGCCCGAAGAGATTATTCTGCCCGAAATTGAGCCTGAGATTGAAATCATTCCGGACACGCCGCCTGAAATCATCATCGACACGCCGCCGGAGCTTATCCCGCCCATCGCGCAACCGATTATTGAGCCGGAATTGGTTATTGATCCGCCTGAAGAGCCGCAGCCCTTCATTGAGATTTTTGACGCGCCGATAGAGCCCGAAATCACCGACGAGCCGCCCGCGCCCGTCGTCGAGGATTTTGCGCCCGGCCCGATTATCGAAGATTTGCCGATCACGCCCCCCGAGGAAATCATCGAGACGCCTGAATTGCCCGAAGAGGTTATCCCAGACGCGGCCCCCGGCCTTATTGAGCCAATAGACATTACGCCGGTTCAGCCCGAGGCGCCAATCACAATAGAACCGGAAATCCAGACTCCGCCAAGCCAGGAGCCGGACGTGCCGGATAGTCCTGCTGACGACGCGCCGATAACGACTGCGCCGCGCGTTTTGGCCGACGATGAGAGCGCCCAAACGCAGCAAGAGCTTGAACGCGCCGTGCCGCAATCCCAAGCGGATACAGGGCCGTCATCAAGCGGCGGCGGATATCAAACCCCAACGATTGGCGGCGGCGGGCGCAATACACTTGACCCGAATGCTGGAACAAATTTCCCCACTGGCCCCACCACAGCAGGTACAGGCCGCCCGAACCCCGGCGCAGATGGCTGGTCACTTGGCGAGGGCGCGCAGGGCGATTATGCAGGCGAAGGCGGCCTGCGCGGCGTGGCATTTGATACACGATGCCGCGATATTGACCGCACGCATGAAGACTGCCCTGAATATGTTGCTAAACCCAGAGGGCGCGCGGCAGATGGATATGAGACGCCGCGCATTAACCGCGCGCCGACCAATCGCGGCGTCAGAGGTCTAGGCTCCGTTGGCCGCGACACCAGCACGGCCGGCGGAAATTTTGGCGCCAGCTCAAATGGCATGCCGTCTGAAACAGTGCTTGATGATGCTGACTTTGGCGTTCTCTATGGACGGACGCCGCAAGTCGATATTGAGAACGCGCAGCCGCGTCTCAGCGATTTATTTAGCGATGATCAGGACTTTGTTTCGCAGACAGAAACCCTGCCCGAGCTTGGCACTGCGCCCGCTGATGAGGATGAAGATGATCCCTGGGCGCTGGACACGATCTCACCGCAATAGCAAATTTCTGCGTCCCGTTATTTATTGGTCTGCGCCGGATTCTCGCACGATCAATTCAGATAGAACATCAAGAGATTGGTCAATATCGGCCTCAAATCGACTGCGATAAAAGGGTTTGAAGACACGTTGTATATAGGGAAACCCGCCCAGCTCGCCTTCGATAATAACCAGCACAATCGACCCGTTTTCATCTTCGGTTGGCTCTATCGCATATGTCCCTAATCCATCACGTCCGCCTAAATTGAGCTGCGTGCGAACAAAGCTATTTTCGGCGCTATCCGTGATGGTTTGAAACCCAATCCCGTCTTTTGCGCTATCCCACGCCGCTTCCGCGCCAACGCCAAATTCAGGGCCGGAGAAGATCACCTGCGCATCAATATCGCTTAGATACCACGGCGACCAACTGTGCAGTTTTCCCATCTCATTCATATAGGGAAACACTTGATCAGGACTAGCCGCAATCGCCGCGCTGCGCTCGACGGTCAAAGACGGATTGACGAAATATCCTGCGCCCATGGCGAGGCCAAATATGAGTATAAATGCGAAGACGCAGCGTATAATCCATTTCATAAACACACCTTATTGCTCGAAATTTTCGTGAGCTGATTTGAGAATGCTTGCAACCCTTGTTCCAGCCAAGCATAATCACAATTCAAGGAGATTTTATGATTCACTTTATGATGCAGGCCAAGACCGAGAGCGATGGCATGATGACCATGCTCACCAATTCTGCGATTCAGGGTCTCAATATTTTAGGCAATCTGTTCCTATTTGTGATCGGGATCGCGCTCGCCCTCTGCGTGATTTTCTTTCTGGTCGATATTGTTCAGACCAAAGATGCCGTGCGCCGTAACTACCCCGTTATTGGTCGTTTTCGCGGTGTTTTTACAAGCCTCGGAGAGTTATTCCGTCAATATTTCTTTGACATGGACCGCGAAGAAATGCCGTTTAACCGCGCAGAGCGCGACTGGATTCATGACGTCGCCAAAGACGGAAGCAATACTGAACCCTTTGGATCGACCCGTCGCCTCACGCCCGGATCGGCCATATTTGCCAATGGCATGTTTCCCAAACTCGACGAAGAACACGAACCCACAGAGTCTGTGATTATCGGGCCAAATGCCCGCCGTCCCTATCAGCCCTATAGCTTTTTCAACGTGAGCGCGATGAGCTATGGCTCACTTTCACAGCCCGCTATTCGCGCGCTGTCCATGGGCGCAAATCTCGCGGGGTGCTGGCTTAATACCGGCGAAGGCGGATTATCGCCCTATCACCTAGAAGGAAATTGCGACATTGTCTTTCAGCTGGGCACAGCTAAATTTGGCGCGCGCAATGATGACGGCTCTTTGAATGTGGACAAGCTGGTTAAATTAACGTCCGATAACCCCAGCGTGCGCATGATCGAGCTTAAGCTGTCCCAAGGCGCAAAGCCGGGCAAAGGCGGCATCCTTCCCGCCGAAAAAGTCACCGAAGAAATCGCGCAAATTCGCGGCATCCCTGTTGGCCAGTCCGCCATTAGTCCCAACCGTCATGTTGACGCCTCAACGCCCGAGGAACTCCTCGACCTTGTTCACACCATGCGTGAGGCAACAGGGCTTCCTGTTGGAATTAAATTTGTCGTCGGCAATATCGCCGATGTCGAAAACCTACTGATTGCCATTAAATCACGCGGCGCGGCTAGCGCGCCGGACTTCTTTACCATCGATGGCGGCGACGGCGGAACGGGCGCAGCGCCCATGCCGCTCTTGGATAATGTTGGACTGACCATTCGCGAGGGCCTTCCCGCCGTGGATGATCTTTTAGTGACCTATAAACTTCATGAACGCATCCGCATCATCGCATCAGGCAAACTCGTCACGCCTGCTGAGGTCGCTTGGGCCTTTGCCGCAGGCGCAGATTTTGTCAATTCAGGACGCGGCTTCATGTTTGCGCTGGGCTGTATTCAGGCCATGAAATGTAATGAGAACACCTGCCCGACCGGTATCACGACCCATAATAAACGCCTGCAACGCGGTCTTAATCCGGAAAACAAAGCCACGCGCGTCATGAATTATTGCAAGAATATCCGCAAAGATGTGGAGATGATTTCTCATAGCTGCGGCGTCGATCACCCCCGCCAACTGCGCCGTGAACATGTCCTCATCGTCCAAGATAATGGCCGCTCACTTCCATTCTCACAGGTCTGGGG